>JBDSRT010000378.1:0-7517 GCA_039929165.1 Ginsengibacter sp. | reverse complement strand
GTGGAGTAATATCTGGTGTTGAAGGTTTTTTGCTGCAATAAATTGTACTTATTGATAACGTAAAAGCTAAAAACAAATGCGCTGTCTTAATTGAACGAATCATATGGGTAAAGATCGCTTTTTAATTGGGAAGATTTATCCGAATGATAAAGCAATATCATAAGATAAACGTAATATAATATGGAATAGATTAAACAAGGGCTGGCTGTGTTGCTTTAGTGTTAACTGTTTTAAGTTATTTTTGGCTAAATAAAGTAGATAAGGTTTGGCATCTGGCGTATTACTTTAACTTGCTTTAAGTTCATTTAATTAATGTCATGGAAAATATCAATGCAATTATAACTCAGGCGCATGAAGCGTATCGTCTTTATAAAAATTTACACAAAAATGAAATTGCAGATTTTTTAGAAGCTATCGGTCAATCCGGAAAAGAAGCAGAAAATGATCTTGTTGAAACTGCTATGGAAGAAACGCATCTTGCAAAGCCAAGACTTCAGGGGGAATTGCAGCGTACTGTAAACCAAACAAAGTTTTTTGCGGAAATGGTCCGTAATGGCTCATGGGTTAATGTGATTATAGACACGGCGGATAATAACAGGCAACCCCCTAAACCTGATTTAAGACAAATGCAAATACCACTGGGTGTTGTCGGAGTTTTCGGGGCAAGCAATTTCCCTTTTGCATATTCAGTTGCAGGCGGCGATACAATTTCAGCCTTAGCGGCAGGCTGTCCGGTTGTATATAAACTAAACCCCGGCCATCCTGAAACTTCGAAAAAAGTGGCGGAGATCATGACAAAAGTTATAACAACTTTAGGTTTGCCAACCGCAACTTTCGCAATGCTTGAAGGGCAGGATTATGAAACCGGTGCCCAACTTGTAAGTCATCCCTTAATAAAAGCGATTGGGTTTACTGGCTCGTTTAAAGGCGGCAAAGCATTATATGATACTGCTGCAAAACGAAATGAACCCATTCCGTTTTATGCGGAAATGGGCAGCGTTAACCCGGTGTTTATTTTGCCGCAGATGCTTAATCAAAAATCCGCAGAACTCGCGGAAGCATTGCTGATTTCTAACCAGGCAAGTCTTGGTCAATTTTGTACAAATCCGGGAGTTATCCTAAGTGAACTATCAGCCGATCAAAAAAGTTTTGAAGATCATTTCAGAACACTGATTCAAAAATCGTCGTCAGGCAAAATGCTTGCAAATAATATAGCGCAGAATTATACTAAAGGTATTGAGGCGCTAAAACAACTTGGCGCAAATGATGTTGGACAGGGCATGGGTGACGAAGGAGAATTGTTTGGCATGCCTGAGATGCTCACTATAAGTGCAGATGCATCGCTTAAAAATCCTGAATTATTACATGAAGTTTTCGGGCCAGGTTCGTTGCATGTAGCTGCGCAAAACAAAGAGGAATTAATAAAAGTTGCTGCAAATCTTGAGGGCCAGCTTACTGCAACAATTTGGGGCACTGATGAAGACATGAAAGACTATAAAGAACTATTAGATATACTTATAGAAAAAGCCGGGCGCCTTATTTTTAATGGTGTCCCCACAGGTGTTGAGGTAACCCCAGCAATGGTTCATGGCGGGCCTTTCCCCGCAACTACTGATAGTCGCAGTACTTCTGTAGGTACTACTGCTATTTACCGTTTTACAAGACCTGTTTGTTTGCAGAATTTCCCTGATCATTTACTCCCTGAGGCTTTACAACATGATAATCCCCTTAAGATCATAAGAAGTGTAAATGGTAGTTACACTGATAGTAACGGTTGATTGAACATCACTTTTCACTATTAGTATCATGTTATTATGCGCTAAACATATCGGTATCTTTTCAAATCCCAACGCAAATCAAGTTATCACTTTCGCCGGTAGAATTGCTGATATTTTCCATAGCAAAGCCTTGTGTTTTTCCAGTTACATAAACGGAGCCTGAAAAATTAGATACAATTCCCGAAGCGTAAATTGTTGTTGATGACGTAATATCAGTTGTTTTAATAGCTCGAAAGCCAGTGCTGTAATTTATAAGAGAAAATGTTATCTTTTTAACAACATTATCTGGATAACATTTTAGGAAAGCAGCGAATAATTGCAGAATTTTGCCTACGGTGAAAAGAAACTCTGAGCCAGTAACTCGTGTTGAGCACCCCCAAATTATGAGCATCCATAGGCCTGTTATCAAAATCTCTGCAAGTTTTGCCAATTTGTCTGACGCTAAATTATTTTATAAAGCAAGCCATATTTGCGAGTCAATTTCGTCGAGTGATTATTATGGCACGCCAAAACCAGGAATAAAATATCTGAAAGAGGCACTTACAAAATTCGAGCTTTCTTTAAAAGTGGCTCACATTAAAACAAGAATAAACGTCTTTAATAAAAATGAAGCACGAAAAGATCTTATTGGCTTACTAAAAGAACTTGGCCATTATGTAAATTTTACAGCCAAAGGTAATCTTGAAATGCTTACCAATTCTGGTTTTGATATTAGTAAAGATGATGAAATGCATGATACTAAAACTTTACCGTCTTTAACTTTACCGTCTTTGCAGACGACTATTGATACTCCACCACCTATACAGGCTGAAAAAAGAGCAGCCTCTTTTGGTCTTTCTGTTCTAGCTGGTCTTGCCTTATTTTCATAATCTATTTCAATATTTAATTTTTAAAGCCATTCATTGTTGAATGGTTTTTTCATTAATGGCCCCTAACATTTTAACTATTGAATCTGTAATTATGACCTGATTAACAATATACCTTTGACGATAACATGAAAGAGATTGTAACAAAGCTCGACGAATATTACAAAGCGTTTTTGAATGCTGTGCCCCGCATTGGTTTGGCCATTTTAATAATAATCATTGGTATTATATTGGCGTCATGGTTAACGGGGTTATTCAAAAAACGCGTTACGAGGCATACACAAGATGCCTTAATGGGTAATTTTCTATCAAAGGCAGTAAAGCTTATCCTTATCATTTGCGTTTTATTATTGGCTTTACATGCGGCAGGTTTAAGCGGTATTGCGGGAGCTATTATGGCAACGGCTGGCGCATCGGCAGTGGTGTTGGGTTTCGCTTTTAAAGATATAGCTGAAAATTTCTTAGCAGGTATCATCCTCGCTTTTAACAGACCTTTTCATGTAGATGATACTGTACAGATCGAATCCACTTTTGGCAGAGTGAAATCAATGGAATTCCGATACACAAAGATTGCCACCTTTGATGGGAAAAACGTTTATATACCTAATGCCGATTTATTAAAAAAGCCTGTTATAAACTATACTGAAGATGGTTATTACCGTTATGAATTTATTATACCAGTAGCCGTTTCAAACAACATTGAAAAGGCAAAACAGGTTATTATGCAATGCATTGATGGAGATGATAAAATTGTAAAAGATGGCGTGCATTACAATTTTGTAGTAGAAGATGAATTGGCTGGCGGACTCATTAATTTGAAAGTTTTGTTTTGGGTAACTACTGAAGACTTTAAGACAGGTACATTACAGATAAGAGGAAAACTTATCCAGAATGTAAAAAAGGCGCTTGAAGATGAGGGAATAGGTCTTCCCAAAAATGTTACTGAATTTAAATTGCATCCGGACACTACCTCACACCCTGCTATGGCTGCATTACCAGCCACCCCAACACCTGTAGCATAGACTTATTTCACAAGAACTTTTTGTAATAACTTATCATCTGTAAATAGTTATTTATAAGATTGATTATCTTTTAAAAAAATTGTATGAAATCTTTGCTATTATTTGTATCGGCACAGCTCCTGTTTTGCATTAGTGCTTCAAGTCAAACAACGGTTGCAAAACGGCAATCTGTATCTGCAACGGTTTATTCAACACAACGCTTTAATAATTTAGATAAGGCGATGAATGACTGGGTTCAGAACGGCTGGATGAATGGCGGTGTTGGCCTTATTATGCAGAAAGGCAAAATAATTTATTATAAATCTGCCGGCTATAATGCTGCTAAAAGCCAACCGCTTTCCAAAGATGATCTTTTCCGGATTGCTTCTCAAACCAAAGCTGTAACCAGTGTCGCCGTAATGATGTTATTTGATGCCGGCAAATTATTATTATCTGATCCGGTATCGAATTATATTCCTTCTTTTAAAAATCAAACTGTATTAAAAGCATTTAATGAGAAAGACAGCAGTTATACCACCGAGCCTGTTAAAAGAGAAGTGACCATTAAAGATTTGCTAACGCATACTTCAGGCTTAGGTTATGCGCAAATAGGCTCTAAAGAAGCCAACGCGATTTATGGTAAAAACAATATCACGGCGGGGCTTGGCGTGCAGGATCAAACTTTATTAGGCGCCATCACCAGGCTCGGCAAATTACCGCTGATGCACCAGCCCGGAGAAAAATGGACTTACGGTCTTAATTCAGATGTGCTTGGCTGTCTTGTGGAAATTATTTCAGGTCAATCACTAAGTGACTTCTTCACCACGAGAATATTCAAACCACTCGGCATGAATGACACCTATTTTAATGTGCCGAAAGAAAAAGCTTCGCGGCTTGTAACGCTTTACATGGAAGACTCTACCGGAAAACTCAATCCTGCAGATTCATTTTCCTGGAACGGTCCAATACTTATCAATTATCCACTTACTGAACATAAGTATTTCTCAGGAGGAGCCGGCTTAACTTCTACAGCTTATGATTATGCTTTATTTCTTCAAATGCTGTTAAACGGCGGAGAATTGAATGGACAAAGGCTGCTGGGTCGCAATACTGTTCGTATGATGACTATGAATCAAATAGGCGATCTAAGTTTAGGCGATGACAAATTTGGTTTGGGCTTCGCGATAGTTACAGAAAAAGGAAGTGCAGATGTACCGGCGCAGGTTGGTACTTTTAGTTGGGGCGGTGCATTTTCAACGTCTTACTGGGTAGACCCGAAAGAGAAATTAGTGTTACTGTTTTATCGCCAAATGCTTGGCGGCACACATAATGAAGTGGTCGAGCGCTTTAGAGCATTGGCCTATGCCGCCTTAAATTAAAAAGACTCTTGTCCAAGTAAAAAGGCATTGCAGATAATGTTTCAACCTTTTGCTCTTTTCAAACCGAAGTTTATTGAGCGACTTATTAAACTGAACAGAATTTACGTGGTTTCACAACACTATAAATTCACGAGTTATGACATCGGTGATGATATCAAAACCAATATAATCTTATCAGACTATGACGATCTCGGCATAGCTAAAGGTCATGCAAGAACGCTACTGAAGGATAAATTTGCGACTGTGATTGATCTCTTAAATAAATCACATGTTGCGAGGCTCAACCAAATATTATTGCCTTCATCAGATTATCGCATCTATTGGTCATCACTTTATAACCGACAGGATCTGAAAAGGAAATTAGACGCACAGTATTCGTCAGCTATTGATTATTATTTAAAACATCATATCGAATGGGCAGAAGAGGGTGATAAAAAATATTATAAAGACATACAATTGATAAATGGCGAACTGTTTATTACAGTTACTTTAAAAGCGCAATCAATTAATATAAAATTTAGAGATATTGCTGAATTAATGTAAGCTTTTTATCAATCAATTTATTCTAACCATACTTTCCAAAAGGTTTAGTCTTATACATGAACATTTTTCTTTCTTTTAAAAACATAACTGTAAAGGCGCAGGAGAAAACTATTTTAGATGACATCAGTTTAAATGTTTATGAAGGCGAGCACGTAGCAATTGTTGGGAAGAGTGGAAGCGGTAAAACTACATTAGCTAAAACAATTGCCGGACAAAAGTTCTATACCGGGCAGATCAATATCCATGACAACTTAAAGGAATATTTTACTAAGAAAATTGTGCTGGTTGAACAACAACACAGGTTTAAAAACCTCTCCGGCATGAGCAACCAGTTCTATTATCAACAACGTTATAATTCTTTTGATGCAGCTGATACAGTAACGGTTAAAAGCGAACTGGGAATTGTAGGTGTCCTCAATACAAAATCTAAAGAAATAATCGAACTATTGGGTCTTCAGCAACTTTTAGATGTGCCACTAATTCAGTTATCAAATGGAGAAAACAAAAGGGTTCAATTAGCTAAAGCATTATATCAACAACCGGAGCTATTGATTTTGGATAATCCATTTATTGGCCTTGACGTCTCGGGTAGATCGGCATTAAACACTATCATCAACACGCTCATACAAAATGGGCAAAAGTTATTATTAATTACAACCCCGCAAGATGTGCCATCCAGCATTACACATCTTGCGGTTCTGGAGAATGGCAAGCTTGCAAAATTTTTTGTAAAAGATGGCTTAGATCTTTTTTTGAGAAAAGAGCAATTTGCCTTTAGCGATGATCTCCTTAACGCAATAAAACTTGAAAATGTTACGAACTTTTCAGCGGCAATTAGGATGGTAAATGCCACCGTGATTTATAATGATAAGCTAATACTGAAAGATATCAATTGGGTTGTAAATAAAGGCGAGCGATGGAATGTTTCCGGCAGTAATGGTGCAGGCAAATCAACCTTATTAAGTCTTATAACAGCAGATAATCCACAGGCATATGCCAATGAGATTTATTTGTTTGATAAAAGACGTGGCTCAGGCGAAAGCATCTGGGATATCAAGAAACTGATCGGTTTTGTATCGCCGGAAATGCATCTTTTTTTCGAACATACCGCTACAGCTTTTGAAACTATCGCTTCCGGTTTATTTGATACCATTGGTTTATTTCGAAAAATAAATGAAATCGAAATCAGGCGTGTTGATCAATGGCTTGAAATACTATCTCTCCAGGCCATTAAAAATATGTCCTTGAACCAATTGTCATTAGGCGAGCAACGTTTAATTTTATTGGGTAGAGCATTAATAAAAAATCCACCGCTATTGATACTTGATGAGCCTTGCCAGGGACTAGATAATGAACAGGTTAAAAATTTTAAACATATTGTCGACACAATTTGTCTTCATTTTAATACTACCTTGATTTACGTGAGTCATTACAAAAATCATTTGCCATCTTGTATTTCTAAAGAGCTCCGGTTGGAAAATGGCCGCCAAATAAAAGAATTTGAATGAGCATTCAGAACAAAGTTTTACTATACATTTAAACAAAAATTCTACATCAAAATTTAAATCTGTTATGAACAAACTTCATGTTCCGTCATTTAGCATAGTGTGTTTTATAACCTTTGTTAGCTTTATACAAACATCATGTAATAGTGACTCAGGCACTTCAAAATCAGCAACAAAAGATTCTATAATGGCTAACCCGATAATTGAAAAAAAATATGGTTCTATAGATAGCCTGGATATTGTTGAATACACAATTTTCAACGCTGCAGGGTTTAATATAAGTGTTATAAATTATGGTGCTACGTTAACAGGTATTCATTCGAAAGATAAGCAGGGAAACCTGGCGAACGTATTACTGCATTTTGATAACCTTGATGGCTATCTGCAAAAAGGTAATCCTTATTTTGGCGCTGTCGTTGGGCGGTATGCTAACCGGATTGGCAAA
>JBDSRT010000377.1:0-10574 GCA_039929165.1 Ginsengibacter sp. | reverse complement strand
ATTGAATTATCTAAAGAAGTTTTATCGCATATTTATTTTGAAGACATGTATTATCGCCGCGATATTGGTTATGAATTTATAAAGTGACGTAGAGTTTGAGATTAAATTATTGCTGTTTTTCAAAAGTTAAATATGAAATCTTCCTGATTGATAATTCAAATTATTTACTACAACTTTGCACGCATTCATATATTGTTCAATATCACGTAACGCATGGGGCTTTTTAATTTTTTTACACAGGAAATCGCAATAGACCTTGGCACTGCAAACACGCTCATCATTCACAATGATGTGGTAGTAGTAAATGAGCCCTCGATAGTGGCCTTAGACAGAAACAACCCTAAAAATTTATTGGCAGTGGGTAAAAAGGCATTGATGATGCACGAAAAAACTCACGAAAGTATAAGAACGGTAAGACCTTTAAAAGACGGTGTTATTGCAGATTTTAATGCCGCAGAGCTAATGATACGGGCTATGATCAAAATGATCTACCCAAAGCAACCTTTATTTCCACCAAGCTGGCGGATGATGATCTGCATACCAAGCAGCATTACAGAAGTTGAAAAAAGAGCAGTTCGTGATAGTGCAGAACAGGCGGGTGCCAAAGAAGTCTATCTATTGCACGAACCCATGGCAGCAGCTTTAGGTATTGGCATTGATGTGGAAGAACCTGTTGGCAACATGATCATTGATATTGGCGGTGGTACTACAGGTATTACGGTTATTGCATTGGCTGGTATTGTTTGCGATCAATCAATAAGAATTGCAGGTGACGAATTTACAGCCGATATTATGGAAGCCTTAAGGCGTTATCATAGTTTGTTGATAGGTGAACGCACAGCGGAACAGATCAAAATACAGATTGGCGCCGCCATGAAAGATCTGGAAAATCCACCGGATGATATTCCTGTGAACGGACGTGATCTGGTGACAGGTATCCCTAAGCAAATTTTTGTTAGCTACCAAGAAGTGGCCGAGGCTTTGGATAAATCAATATTTAAAATTGAAGAAGCCATATTAAAAGCGCTTGAAACAACTCCACCAGAATTAGCTTCGGATATCTATCGAAGAGGTTTATATTTAACAGGTGGCGGTGCTTTACTGCGTGGCCTTGAAAAAAGGATAGCTGCAAAAATTAAACTACCCGTTCATATTGCCGATGATCCATTAAAAAGCGTAGTAAGAGGAACAGGTATAGCTTTAAAGCATTATGATCGTTATCCTTTTGTGATGAGATAATCTATAGAGTCTTCGGTCAATTGTCATAAGTCCGCTAAGTATAAATGTTGGATCATCCGCAAAGTTTAATTGATGCCAAGTGAACTTATGACCAGTGACTTATTGACTAATGACAATTTACTTTTTACTTTTATAAAGCGTTTCCAGCTTGACATAGAATACCATGCAAAACATTTTTTTCTTCATACGCAGGTATTTTACTTTCTTTTTTTTTGTAGTACTGATGGGTCTTAGCTTCTTTATGTTGTTTAGTTACAACCGGTATCATAATGCTTTTTTTATGGAAGAAGCAAATGAGGTTACAGGGCGGTTCTATAAACAATACAATAAAATTGAATATTATTTTCATTTAAAGGAAACTAATGATTCACTGGTTAAAGCCAATGAAAGATTAATGAATTCACTGGTTCAAAATTTTGAAATTCCAGATACATCACAAAGACTTTTTTCTGACACTGTTACACTTGACACCGTTAAACAGTACCGCAAGTTTATTTACATGCCGGCCAAGGTTATCGGTAATTCTGTAAATCTGCCTAATAATTATTTACAATTAAGTCGCGGCGCTTTACAGGGAGTTACAAAAGATCTCGGAGTGATCGATGCCAATAATGCTATAGTGGGAACTGTTATTGATGTGAGTGATAATTATGCAGTGGTAATGAGTTTGCTTCATCTCCAAAGTAGTATTAGCGCAAGGCTGCAAAAAACCGGTGAAGAAGGTATAGTCATTTGGGACGGCAGTACACCGAATAGTTTACTATTAAAAGGCATTGCTAAAAGTGTTAAACTAAAAGTAGGAGATTCAGTGGTTACAAGTGGCTTCACTGACCGGTTCCCTTATGGTTTATTAATTGGTACTATCCAGGAGGTACGGCTGGAAACTAAAACAAATATGTATGCTTTAACACTTAAGACCGGTACTAATTTCTATAATCTACAGTTTGTGAACGTTATTGATAATTTAAAAAAGGAAGAACCTAAAATTTTACTTGAAAAAGTAAAAAAAGTAAATGGGTAGGCAAATAAAAAATATCATCAGACTATTATTTTTCATACTGGTGCAGGTGTTTGTATTAAACCAGGTTCCGCCGCTGCATCACTACGTTAATCCGTATATCTATTACCTGTTTATATTATGGCTTCCTTTTCGTATTGGCAGGCGAACACTGTTAACAATAGCTTTTTTTACAGGTTTGTTTTTAGATTATTTTATGAAGACACCTGGTTTGCATGCAGCGCCATGTCTACTTATTGCCTACATAAGACCGTTTTTAATTAACATGCTTATTAGCCAGGAAGGCGCTGAGGCTAACTTTGATGAGCCTTCAATAAGAAGCATGGGTTTTGCGCCTTATTTCACCTATGCTATTGTGCTTACCTTGGTGCATCATGCTTTTCTTTTCTTTTTGGAAGCCATGCAGTTTGCCGGCTTCATTTATTTCTTAAGCAAAACCATACTCTCCGTTCTCATAAGTCTTGTTCTCGTTTTAATAGTTGAATTATTATTTGTCCGTAAGCAAAGATTTCTTACAAATACTGCGTAGGTATAGTAATTTTAATTTAAATTATTACAAAGTAACCCACTTCAGTCCAATATCAAAATTTAAGTGTCCGATACCAATTATTCCAGAAAAAATGTAATTAGCCTGATATTTATTTTGCTCGCCTGCGTAATTATTTTTCAACTCATGAACCTGCAGGTATTTAGTACAAAATATGCTATTATGGCTGATGAACAGGGTCGCTTTCGCAAGGTGGTATATCCTGACCGTGGGATACTCTACGACCGCAAAGGCAAACCCGTTTTACAAAATACGATTATCTACGATTTAATGGTTACACCTTCAAAATTGAAGGACCTTGATACATTTGCGCTTTGCAAAATTTTATCCATTGACACTGCTGAATTCAGAAAACGTATAATAACAGCTATTGTAAAAAACAGGAGTTATCGCCCCTCTATTTTTGAAGCATTATTAAGTGATGATAAAATTGCCAAGCTTAATGAAAGCATGTACAAGTTTGTGCCGGCTTTTTATTTACAGGAGCGGCCTGTGAGAGATTATCCTTTTGATGTTGGTGGAAACATCCTTGGTTATTTATCCGAAGTAGATTCATCCTTTCTCAAAAATCATTCAGGGGAAGGTTACCAAATTGGCGATTATGCCGGTAAAACAGGCCTGGAAAGATCTTATGAAAAGGTATTAATGGGCCAACGTGGCATAGAGTTTTGGAAAAGGGATAATAAAAACCGTTTGACTGAACAATATGAAAAGGGCCGGTACGATACAGCAGCAGTTGCCGGACAAAACATGCATATGGCGCTCGATATTGAGTTACAATCTTTAGGCGAAAAGCTGATGGATAATAAAGTTGGTGCTATTGTAGCCCTTGACCCAAGAACCGGTGGCGTAATTGCTATGGTAAGCACGCCAACATTTAAGCCGCGATATCTTACCGGGGCTAACCGTAAAAAACATTTTGCAGAATTGTATCTTGATCCAAGATTGCCTTTGTATAACAGAACTGTTAGTGCTTATTATGCGCCTGGTTCAACATTTAAAACGCTTCAGGGGCTTGTTGGGTTACAGGAAGGTGTTATTACCGCTCAAACTACTTTTAGCTGTACTGGTGCTTTTTATGGCTGTGGCCGGCCAATGCGTTGCCTGGATCCCGGCGTATTTAAATTGAAAGAAGCCATTACCCATTCCTGTAATACCTATTTTGCCAATGTAATGCAACGCGTCATTAATAAATCAACTTATAAAAATGTTGACAGCAGTTTGAAGGCCTGGGACAATTACATGTATTCATTCGGCCTTGGTAATAAACTCGGCATCGATATTCCTTCTGAAAAAGGTGGATCAATGCCAACGCCCAAAACTTATAATAAAATTTATGGCGAAGGACATTGGAATTTTTGCACCTTTCGATCAGTTAGTATTGGCCAGGGCGAAGTATTGGTAACACCTCTCCAGGTGGCTAATGAAATGGCCTATCTTGCTAATAAAGGTTGGTACAAAACGCCTCATCTCATTGATTCAATTGAAGGCGGCGATAATTTTGATATGCTTTCCAAATTTGAAAAGAAGCATTATGCAGTTACCATTGCAGACAGCTTGTTTGAAGCCGTGCATGATGGCATGCAGGGCGTAATGGAAACTGGTACAGGGAGGTATGCGAAAGTTGCCGGCATTACAATTTGTGGTAAAACCGGCACAGTCGAAAATTCGTATAAAGGCGTTAAACAAAAAGATCATGCTTTTTTTGCGGCCTTTGCACCAAGAGAAAACCCTAGAATAGCTATTGCTGTAATTTGTGAAAACGCTGGTTTCGGCGCAAGCTCTGCAGCACCAATTGCCAGCCTTATGATCGAAAAATATTTGACTGATTCCATCGCGGGGCCAAAGCGACAAGCATTGGTTGAAACTATTTCCGGGCTTAACCTGATGCCGGCAAGAATCTATAAGGAGATTCGCATCCGTGATTCTCTAACGCATGCAAAGGATTCAGCTTACCTTCTTTCTAAAGGCTTTATAAAACGCATGAAAGATACACTTGATCTTGATGATGATGACAGTAGTTCGCCGGTTGAAAAAATTAAAAAATTAAAAATAAAAGATAGCGTTCCTAATCAGCCACAAAAAGATAGTCTTCCGCTGAATAAAGTGCCGGATGCTATCATTCCTGAACAACCTAAAATGCCGGTTAGAGATTCTGGAAGAAATAATACTACTCTTTAGTGCATGAATAACAAAGCAACTATTACTAAAGGCATTGATTGGAAAATGGTTGGGATATATATTAGCCTGGTAAGTATCGGTCTGCTTTGTATTTATTCAGTGGAACAGCGGGGGGCAGATAGTTTTTTGGCAACACTTTCATCATTGAAAAAAAATTATGCCAGGCAAATTGTTTTTATTGCCATGGCCTCAATAGTAGCTGTGTTGATACTGCTTACAGATAGTAAGTTTTTTACAGCTACCGCGAATATTAGTTATGCTATTGGTATTTTTTTAATGATGCTGACACTTGTTATCGGTAAAAATATAAATGGCTCCAAAAGCTGGATACCGCTCGGTTTTTTTAACCTTCAACCTGTTGAAACCTGTAAAATTTTTACAGCGCTTGCTTTATCAAAATTTCTATCACGACCGGAAACGTCTTTTGCTACCAAACGATCGCAGATTATTGCTGCATGCTTAGCATTAATACCAATTGCATTTTCATTAATGCAAAATGAAACCGGTTTGGCCCTGGTGTATTTTGCTTTTCTTATACCAATGTATCGTGAGGGATTGCCAGCAGTTTATCTCGTAATAGGTATTTCACTTGCTGTACTTATTGTGGCAACAATACTAGTAGAGAAAAATTTATTGGCTGCAATACTTACCGGAATTGCAGTAGCAGCGGTTTATTTTTTACGCCGGCAGGTTAAAAGAAATAAATCAATTTTAATAGTCATTATGGGGATATGGATTTTATGTGTAAGCATACAACGTTTTGCTGTGCCCTATATCTTCAGCAAAGTTTTGCAGCCATACCAGGTGGAAAGGATAATGAACACTTTTGGAGTTGATTATGTGCCAGATGATAATGCTGATGTTATAAAACTTGATGAGGACAAACTCAAGGCACTTGACAAAGAAAAAAAACAAAAAAAAGATAAGGAAAATTATAACGTCAAACAATCAAAAATAGCAATAGGCTCAGGAGGTGTTTGGGGCAAAGGATTTTTGAAGGGCACCCAAACTCAGGGAGATTTTGTACCTGAGCAGCACACTGATTTCATCTTTACTTCAGTAGGAGAAAATTTTGGTTTTTGGGGCAGTTCATTATTAGTCCTTATTTACCTTGTATTGTTATTACGCATTGTTTTTTTAGCCGAGCGGCAGCGAAGCGTTTTTACAAGAGTTTATGCTTACGGTGTGGCTGGCATCATCTTTTTTCATGTGGCTGTAAATATCTGTATGACTATTGGCCTTGCGCCGGTGATTGGCATTACGCTGCCATTAATGAGTTATGGCGGTTCTTCGTTGCTTACGTTTACTATTCTTATTTTTATTTTGATACGGTTAGACGCTGACCGCGGCATGATTTTACGCTAATATTTATATCACATCATGACAGTTATTCCATTAAGTGAAGGTGCTTTTACTATTGATAAAACCAAGGTTTTTGTTCCGTTCAATACTGATAGCGATAAAGTGCAGGAACGGCCAACCGGAAGTTTACTGGTAGAAATTCAGCCTTTTGCAGTAATAAATGATGCAGATATTTTGTTGCTGGATACCGGCCTGGGCTTTACAGATGCTTCGGGTACTTTACAGATTCATAAGCATTTAATGCTGCATAATATTAACCCAATGGATGTCACCAAGGTTTTGTTATCGCATTTACATAAAGATCATTCAGGCGGAGTGGGGAGATTTGATGCTGCCTTAAATCGAAAAGTTGCTGCTTTTCCTAATGCAACCTATTATGTAAACAAAGCAGAATTCGAGGCTGCAATGTCTAAAACTAATCCCTCATACATCACCAACGATTTTGATATTTTAGCCGATTTGCCCAATGTAGTATTTACAGCAGATGATGGTATTATAGATAACTACATCACTTATCATGTTACGCATGGACATAGCGTACACCATCAGGTTTTTTTTATAACAGACGGCAATGACACTATTTTTTTTGGTGGAGATGACGCTCCTCAACTGCAACAAATGAAGAATCGCTTTATTGCGAAATATGATTTTGACGGAAAGAAATGTATGGAGTTAAGAAAAGAATGGTGGGAAAAAGGTGCTGAAGAAAAATGGAAATTTTTATTCTATCACGATATAAAATCACCGGTTTTTCAAATATAATATTTAAAAAAAAGGCCTGCCCTAAAAAGAGCTGGCCGTTGCTAACCTATGAAAAACACCTACTGCAAAAGTAGGCGAATTTTTAAATTGTACAAGTATCATTTATTTTTTTGCCAGAAATTGTAAATTAAAATCATTCTGAACTCCGCTGGTCAAGGGCGTTTGCGGGGGTTGCCGCGTTGCTGAGGGCCACTTCCACTGCTGGTATTGCTACTTTTTTTTTTGAGTTGCTGAATTAAAACCCCCCTAAATTCTTTTTCAGTAGAAAACAGTTTATTCATCCTTGGCTTGCCTAAAACTTTCTCAAATTGCGGTCTGTATTTTTTGCGGATATTAAGCAGTTGTTCTTCATTTTCAATCACATTGTCACTTTTTCTATCGCCAAATAATTGCTTTACATCTTTTTCATATTGCCCGTAAACAGGCCAAAAATTTTCCGCTTCAGCAGAGGTCAAGTCCAATTTTTGAGAGATGAAGGCAATTTTTAGAGCTTGTACTTTCTCTGCCCGTTTAGCTGGATCTCCATCCTGCGCCGGAAGATTCAAAAGCATCGAAAATATTATAAAGACACAGAGTAAAAATTTTTTCATTGAGTCCAAAATTTAGTTGTTCGTGCTTTTTACATCTATCTTTTTGAGATAATTGTTTAAAGTATTTTCATCAATCAGGTAATCTGCACTTGATGGCAGTTCTTTTTCTATAACGCTGTTTGCAAGATCGCTTTCGTCACCTGTAGTACTGCTTTGATCAAGATAGGTACTGATATCATCAGCACTTAACTCGTTAATTGCCTTGGTAAGCTGGGCGCTACTTTTAAATGTTTTTGCCAAACGCAATTCAGAAGTGATAACTCCATTTATTGGTTTTACATTATGATCTTCAACCAACAAAGCGCTTGTCGCCATTATGCCGGCAATAGCTGCTGCCGCCGCATATTTCCAAAACTTATTAAATACCTGCATTTTAACTACAGGTGCTTCTGTTTTTGTGATTACATTGAATGTCGAAAAATATTCGGAACCAACAGTGAAAACATTTTTATCTTGTAGCGAAGCCAATAAAGGACTTAATTCTTCTATCTCTTTCCTTACATTATGGTTTTCAATATTATCCAACTCCTTAATCCTGGCCATTACCTGACCAGGAAGTTTTGAAAAATAGTTTTCGGGAGTTGTAAATACGGTTTCAGAGGTAGCCAGGCTGTAAACCGAGGTAGCTGTAACCCTTTCAAGAATACGGTCACTTAACAGGTTAAAATAATTGTCCTGTATAATGAAAACATTTTCTTTACCGGCTTTTGCCAGCGTTGGCGCAGCGTCATAAAGTTCCTGTTCTATTTGGGACGAATGTTTCATTGCTATCTAAGACTTACTATTGGCTTATTAGTTTAATTGTTCAATATATACTCTTCAATTTTTTTAGCAGCGTGATGATAACTGGCTTTTAGCGCACCTGTACTGGTTTCAAGCACCTTGCTCATTTCTTCGTAAGGCATTTCATCATAATATCTTAAGTTAAAAACAAGGCGTTGCTTTGCAGGAAGCTGTTGTATACCGAGTTGAAGTTTCCACTCCAGCTTGTTAGCATCAAAATTTGATTCAGCCTTAAGTTTGTTTTCCATACCATTCTCAACATCGCCCAAGGACACAGATTTTCTTTTTTTCTGCTGCTCAATATGTGTAAGCGATTCGTTGGTGGCAATGCGATACAGCCAGGTATACAATTGGCTATCTTCTCTAAAGTTTTCGAGACCTTTCCAAACTTTTATAAAAGTGTTTTGTAAAACGTCGTCTGCATCATCATGTGTCACTACCATGCGCCTGATATGCCAATATAATTTTTCCTGATATTTTTTTATAATCGCAGTAAAGCCTTCTTCTTTAGTGGAAGAATTATGGAATAAGTAAAGCAGTTCGCTGTCATCTCTATTTTGCATAAGCTTTTAAAAATAAATATTGCAGCTAAAGATGATTGCGCTGATTGATTTAATTAATTCTTCTTTAAGAGTTTTTCCTGGCCATTACTCTTTCAGCTGCTGCCACAATATCTGGCACATCAAGGCCATATTTTTTAAGAAGCTCTAAGGGAGGGCCGCTTTCGCCAAAAGTATCCTTTGTGCCAACATATTCAATCGGCACAGGAAAATGAGATGCAGCCGCCTGTGCAATGCTGTCTCCCAGTCCGCCAATAATATTATGTTCTTCAGCCGTTACAACACATTTGGTTTTTGTAATAGACTTAATGATTGCAGCAGTATCTAAGGGCTTTATAGTATGGATGTTGATTAATTCTACGCTTAAACCTTTTTCTTCAAGAATTTTACCGGCAAGCACTGCAGTCCATACCAAATGGCCGCAGGCAAAAATTGTAACGTCTGTTCCTTCACATAAAATCTGTGCTTTGCCAATCTGAAAATCTTCATTTTCTTCAGTGAAGTTTGGCCATTTCGGTCTTCCAAAACGAAGGTAAACCGGTCCTGCATAATCTGCAACAGCGAGAGTTGCAGCCTTGGTCTGGTTGAAATCGCAAGGCACGATAACTGTCATGCCTGGCAACATTTTCATGAGGCCAATGTCTTCAAGAATCTGATGCGTAGCGCCATCTTCCCCAAGTGTAAGTCCTGCATGCGAAGCGCATATTTTTACATTCTTATTGCTATAGGCAATAGATTGACGAATCTGATCATATACTCTACCCGTAGAGAAATTTGCGAAAGTTGTTGTATAAGGAATTTTACCACCGATAGTTAGCCCGGCTGCAATGCCCATCATATTGGCTTCTGCAATACCGCATTGAAAAAACCGCTCTGGAAAATCTTTTATAAAAGGTTGTAGTTTCAGCGACCCACCAAGGTCGGCAGTTAATGCTACCACGTTTGAATTTCGCTTACCTGCTTCGTAAATGCCTTCTCCAAAACCGCCCCGGGTTTCCTTTTCATTCTGTGGCTGAATATCTTTAAGCATCCGGTTTGTTTTTTATTAATAGTTAATTGGGCCTGCAAATTACACCTTAGCTCTCAGCATAAAAATATTAAATGTGCAACTGAGGAAGCGCATTTTAATTGTTGGCGAAATTGGGGTTATTATAAATGATTGAATCCTGTTGAAGTTTAAGCTCCCACTTCCAGGCAGTACTCATCATATCTTCCAAAGTGTACTTTGGGTTCCAGCCAAGTTCATTTGTTGCCAGAGCTTTATCTGCATACACTGCAATTACATCACCAGGACGTATTGGGCCTATGCTATAATTTAGTTTTTTCCCGCTGACATTTTCAAAAGCTTTTATAGCTTCCAACACTGTAATACCTTCCCCGGTACCTAAATTATAGATCAGACATTTTTCAGCTTCCGGATGACCAATAACATATTGTAAGGCCAATGTGTGCGCATGCGCCACATCGCTTACATGCACGTAATCCCTAATGCACGTTCCGTCTCTTGTAGGATAGGTATCGCCATAAACGAG
>JBDSRT010000376.1:0-7485 GCA_039929165.1 Ginsengibacter sp. | reverse complement strand
AACTGCTAACGACGATGAGTTCGTAATTAATAACACTACCGATGCTTTTATTAATACTAACACAAGCCCTGGCAAAAAAGTATCGCCATTAACGTCTTTACCTGTTACGGAACCAGGCTTTGACCATGATCTGCAGATCATAGAAAAGCAAACTGCACAAATGCCTGTTGCAGAACCGGCGATAGAAAAGTTATTACCGATGGAAGAATCGTTACCGGTAAGTGCTGTCAGATCAAAGCCATTAAGAGAAACACCACCGAGTGATCTTGAACTTGAGATTAAAAGTGTGCCTGAAGTTATTCAGGAAGAACCTGTAATTTCTGCGGCAGAAAAAGGAAAAGCACAAACACCTTACAACCCTATTCTCGATCTTAAAAATTATAAATTTCCAGGGCTTGATCTTTTAGAAACACACGGCAGTGAGCAGATCGTTCAGGACCCTGCAGAACTGGAAACAAACAAGAACCAGATCATCACCACACTTAAGAACTATGATATTGAGATACAAAAGATTTATGCAACGGTTGGCCCAACTGTGACGCTTTATGAGATCGTTCCGGCTGCGGGTGTTCGTATCTCACGCATAAAAAATCTTGAAGATGATATTGCGCTTAGCCTGGCTGCGCTTGGTATACGCATCATTGCACCAATTCCGGGTAAAGGTACAATTGGTATTGAAGTGCCGAATGTTCGCAAAACTGTTGTGAGCATGAAGACGCTTTTGGCCTCTGATAAATTTCAGCAAAATCATTTCTCATTACCTATTGCTATTGGCAAAAGAATAGATAATGAAAACTTTATTGTTGACCTGACAAGTATGCCGCATTTGTTGATGGCAGGTGCAACCGGGCAAGGAAAGTCTGTGGGCCTTAATGCCATTCTTGTTTCATTGTTGTATAAAAAACATCCATCGCAATTAAAATTTGTTTTGGTTGATCCAAAGAAGGTAGAGCTGAGTATTTATAACAAAATACAAGCGCATTTTTTAGCTAAGCTGCCAGGTGAGGAAGATGCAATTATTACTGACACTAAAAAAGTGATCAATACATTGAATGCGTTATGTATTGAAATGGATAACCGTTATGACCTGTTGAAAGAAGCAGGCACACGTAACATTAAAGAGTACAACGAAAAGTTTGTCGCCCGCAGACTGAACCCCGAAAAAGGTCACCAGTTTTTACCATTTATTGTTTTGGTTATCGACGAATTTGCTGATTTAATCATGACCGCCGGTAAAGAAGTAGAGATGCCAATTGCACGCCTGGCGCAGCTTGCAAGGGCAGTAGGTATTCATTTAATAATAGCAACGCAAAGGCCTTCGGTTAACATCATTACAGGTACTATCAAAGCAAACTTCCCCGCACGTATTGCGTTTAAAGTGAGCAGTAAAATTGATAGCCGCACCATTCTTGATATTGGCGGCGCTGAACAATTGATAGGGAAAGGCGATATGCTCATCAGTTATAATGGTGAGCTCGTTCGTTTACAATGTGCTTTTGTAGATACACCTGAAGTAGATAAGATCACAGAATTTATTGGTTACCAGGAAGGTTATCCTGAGCAATATTACTTGCCAATCTATGAAGATGAGAAAGAAACGCAATCTAAAAATTTTGATGCCAAAGACCGTGATGATCTGTTTGAAGATGCCGCAAAGATTATTGTAACCAGCCAGATGGGAAGTACTTCATTATTACAACGCCGTATGAAACTTGGTTATAACCGTGCAGGCCGTTTGATGGATCAATTGGAAGCAGCCGGTGTTGTGGGGCCAAACCAGGGCAGTAAAGTGAGAGAAGTATTAATTAAGACTGATGCCGAACTACAACACTATTTAAGCCAGGTCTGATTATAGTTTCCCCAAGTCTTCTGCATTTAATTCTTTATTGATATAAACGCCTGCCTTTGCGCCTTCAGCCGCCGCAACAACTACAAAATGCATGTCTCTTGAAGCATCTCCCACAACATATAAACCCGGAATGTTCGTTTGTTGCGACCGGGTGGTTATAGCCACATTTTTTTTATCTACATAGCAACCAAGATTTTCTACCAGATCGCACTGTACTTCGTAGCCGGTTGAAAAAAATAAAGCTTCGCATTTATCTTTTGTGCCATCAGTAAATTCAATATCCTTAATGAAGCCGTTGTTACCATTAAGTGCTTTTATTTTGCCGTGATGAACTGCAATGCCTTTACTATTTAACATTGCTTCTTTATCTGAACGTAGAAATTTTTTATTGTTTGTATAAAAAGTTATGGTTTTACTCCAGGTGGTAAGTATTAGTGCGAGGTCAATCCCATTTTTTGACTCTGCATATATGCCTATCCGTTTATGTCTTACTTCCCATCCATCGCAATATGGGCAGTGATGCATGGACTTGCCATATAATTCTTTTGCACCTGTCAGCTTAGGTAATATATCAGAAAGGCCCGTGGCCAATATCAATTTTTTTGAATAGTGTTTTTTATTATTCTTATCCGTCACTTCAAAGATGTCATCCACTTTTTTAGCCTTTGTAATTTCCAGGTTGCGGTATTGAACGCCATACTTTTCAGTTTCCACTCTGGACAACTCTAAAAACTTTCCGGGTCTTATGTTATCCCTGGTAAGATAGTTATGCATTCCATGGCTATAAAGGTTTCGTTGTTTGCCTGAGTCGAACAATAATACTTTGCGTAGACATCTGCCAAGTACTACTGCAGCATTTAAACCAGCCGGTCCTCCACCAATAATTATTACATCGTAAATCATATCTGTCTATTAATACAATATAAGGTTAGTCATTTGTAATTAATTGATCAAGCTATTAATCATTAACTCAATTTTCTGCATTTTAGATTATTCATTTTACATTTTTTAATAGGCTTTGTTGCTTACTTTTAAAAATATTATTTTTTAAATGAAATCATCCTGCACCCTACTATTTTGTTTGCTATCTGTCATGGCAATCGCCCAAATACCCTCTTCCGGCGGAAAAATTAAACCGGCGCAAGCTAATATAGATGTGAAACATTACAAGATCAGTGTTGATCTTGATGTCGACAATCATACCATAAAAGGTAATACCGTGATAAAATTTAATGTGCTTAAACCAACAAATGTGCTTGAGTTTGATCTCGTTGATTCTTTTCATATTTCAGCTTTGACCGTAAATGGAAAAAAGCAACCTTACGATTTTAAAAATAACCTCATCACTATTACTACAACAAAAGAACTGCCTGCGGGTAAGTCAGAAGTTGCGGTTACATATCACGGTAAGCCGCACGTGGCCGTAAAGCCGCCGTGGGATGACGGTTTTACCTATGCAAAAGATGCTGCCGGTAATCCCTGGATAGCAGTTACTGCAGAGGCTACCGGTGGTAAATTATATTTTCCCTGTAAAGATCATCCATCAGATGAACCAGACGACGGCGCTGAAATGCTCATCACTGTGCCTAAAGGATTAGTTGTTGCCGGTCCGGGCTTGTTAAAAAAAGTGACTTTAAAAGGCAACCGCTCTACCTATGATTGGGTTACAAATTATTCGATAAACAATTACAGCCTGGTGTTTAATGTCGCTAACTATAAGGTGGTGAGCAGAACGTATACTTCAATCTCCGGTAATAAAGTGCCTATGCAATTTTATGTGTTGGAACAGAATGCAGCTAAAGGCGAACACCTTTTAGATATACTGGCTAATACTGTTGCCATAAGAGAAAAATATTTTGGCGAATACCCATGGATAAAGGAAAAGATAGGTATTGCTGAAACACCGCATCTCGGCATGGAACACCAGACTATGAACGCTTATGGCAATCAATTCCGCTACGTTAAAGTGGGTAACCAGGACTTCGACTGGCTGCTAAATCATGAATTTGGACATGAGTGGTGGGGCAATAAGGTTACTGTAAAAGATTGGGCGGATTACTGGATACATGAAGGCATAAATTCTTTTGCAGATGCGTTGCAAGTTGAAGCCATGAGCGGAACGAAAGAATACGAAGACTACTTTAAGACGGGCTCCTTAAATTTTGCCAACGCAAAGCCCATAGTTCTCGGGAAAGATATTAAGGAAGAGGACGCTTACAATAGTGATATTTATGGCAAAGGCGCTTTTTTTATGCACACACTTCGTTACATAATCGGAGACAGCATTTTTTTCCCGGCTTTAAAACACTTTGTCCTGGATGAAAAATATACTTACAGTAATCTTGTAAACACAGCAGATATAGAAGGATATTTCACCCAGGCTTCCGGCCTTGATCTTTCACCAATTTTTGACTTGTATCTAAGAACTAATGATAAGATAGAAATTAATGTAAAAAGAGTTGCTAATAAAGGAACTGATACTACAACAATTCCAGCCTATAACATTTCCCTTGTTAACGTTAATATGAAACTAACTTTTAATGTTGTATCAGATAAAGGCTCTGCAATCGTTAAGTTATCAAAAACGCCGCTTTATATTGAGTCACAAACATTGCCGCTAATAGATACGGACATGTATTATTTCAAGAAGGTGATATATGAATAAAAAAGGCTGCCTATAAAGGGCAGCCTTAATATACCATCAAGCCTTAACTAATTATTGTTTACCCGGATCAGAAGCTTTAGCCATTTTCTTGTCGGCTTTTTCTTTCTTCTTAGCTGCTTTTTCCATTTTCTTGTCAGCTTTCATGTCGCTCATTGTTCCATCAGTAGATGTGGCTGCATCAGTAGATGTTGTTGAACCAGACGTACTCATAGATGTACTGTCAGTACTTGTTGTTGTGCTTGTACTTGCATCCATGTGTGCGGTTGAATCCATTGAATCCATTGAAGTTGCTGGAGCAGTTGCTGCAGGAACAGTGTCATTTACAGTAGTAGCTGAAGTTGTTGAAGTAGTTGTTGTTTGACCAAATGATGTGGCTGTTACTACAAATCCCAAGGCTACTAATACGGCTTTAAATTTAATTGCTTTCATATTCTGTGTGTTTCTAATTGGTTTAAAAATTAAGAGAGATTACCCAATATTCCAAAACAATGCCAGAAACTGAAACGCATACAAACGGTCCTTGTTAAAAGACAATTCGAACCAAAATTATTTTCGCAGTCAGTTGATTTTTAATTGATTAAAAAATTTAAATATTTTTTGGTGGAAGATCGAATGCAACAGCATCATGTTCAAAATGGCCTTTATGAGAGCCATCGCAAAAGGGTTTGTTATTAGATAAACCGCAGCGACAAATTGATACTAAAGAGCGACCGCCGAGGTGATAGCTAACGCCATTTTTATCGACAATTTCAAAATCGCCTTCTACTCTTAACGAGCCATTATTGTTTACAGTAATTTTTGTTGAAGCCATGTTTATTATAAGTGATTAATTAAAAATGTAAGATGAAAAATATAAATCTGAATGTTATTAATGACCTGGTGAGTCAATGACTATTGACATTCTTCAGAAAATCAATTTCTTCTAATCATATTCAACAGAGATAATGTTTCGGCAATCATCTGGCTATTATAGTTCAAGGCCAGTTGCTGATGATTGATAGCATCTACTATAGTTCCAACAAGACACAGGCCGCCGGTAAAGAAATATAAAATACCCATACCCGGTTGATTGATAACAAACCTATGAACGCCGGCTACCAGAACAAGACCAAGAAGGCAGAGCAATAAAATGGTTTGAGGATCTTTTCTTTTTGCCCGGTAAATAATACAAAACTGGGCCAGTTGCTCGTCACTAAAACCTTTTGTCTGCGAGCTAATTACAACCAATTCTTCCGGCGATACATTATATAAATGTTGAAGAATAATGCTGTTAATGCCCGTGGTTTGATCATTAAAGTCCATAGTATAAACATTTACGTGTCCTTAAATTCATTTTTGCCAAAACGATTACCCTGTTTACAATAATGAGCATTGCAGGTATGCCAAACCAATGCGTTTTGATAGAAGCGGCAATTTCGCCGTGTATGGCATAAGCCATTGAATGGGCAAGTCCGCAACCCGGGCACCAGCTAAAGCCAGCCATCTTAAACAGGCATAACGTAAAGCCACGTTCAGCGGTGTTCATAGCGGCAAGCATTACCAGCGCCATAAGCCAGGCGGTTATCTCAAAATACTTATGAAAATTTTTTTTCATCACGGTTTTACTTAAGAATATCTTGCCACAAGAATTAAAGATAAGCGATAAGCGGATTTACATTTTTAAATAGTTTAAATCATGAAGTTTTTAATAGTTGGCCTGGGCAATATTGGTCAGCAATATGATAGTACAAGACATAATATTGGGTTCGATGTGGCAGATGCATTTGTTATAAAAAATGGCGGCTTGTTTACATTACAGCGGCTTGCCATGGTGAGCGAGGTAAAATGGAAAGGAAAAGTTTTTATATGCATAAAGCCAACAACATTTATGAACCTTAGTGGCAAAGCCTTCAAATACTGGATGGATAAAGAAAAAATTCCTGTGGAGCAAACACTTACCATAGTTGACGACCTGGCCTTGCCCTTAAATAAATTGCGCCTGAGAGCTGCAGGAACACATGCCGGACATAATGGCCTTAAAGACATACAGGAAGTGCTTGGCACCGATCAATACCCTAAATTAAGATTTGGAGTTGGCAATGATTATCCCAAGGGTATGCAGGTAGATTTTGTGTTAGATCGGTGGAATACTACTGAAATTCCTTTGGTAAAAACCAAGATCAGCAAAAGCGTTGAGATCATTGAAAGCTTTGCCAGCATTGGCATTGGAGCAACTATGAGCCAGGTAAATAATATAACCTACGAATGATTTAAGGATTATCCTGTTATTTTCTTTTTTAAATTTCTTTTTTTATATTTTCGTGACCCAAACCCCCGAAGCACACCAGTAATACTGTAATTATGAAAATATTTTGTATCGGGCGGAATTACGCAGATCATGCTAAAGAATTGAACAATAGTATCCCCGACGAACCGGTGATATTTATGAAACCGAAGAGCGCACTTCTTCAAAGTCACACACCTTTTTATTACCCTGAGTTTACAAACGAGCTTCACTATGAGTGCGAAATTGTACTTCGTATCAGTAAAAATGGTAAGTACATTCAGGAAAAGCATGCCTCCAATTATTATAATGGCTATACGGTTGGTATAGATTTTACAGCCAGGGACATTCAAAACGAATTAAAAGAAAAGGGACTACCCTGGGAAAAAGCAAAAGCCTTCGATAATTCTGCGGCTGTAGGAAAGTTTGTTGATGTTGTGCAGCCTTTTAATGCAAAAAATATAGATTTTTCTTTCACCAAGAATCAAGAGGTTGTACAAAAGGCCAACACGGGTCAAATGCTTTTTAGTTTTGATTCTATCCTTGCCAATATTTCCAATTATTTTTCAATCAATATAGGCGATCTCATTTTTACCGGCACACCAGCCGGGGTAGGAGAGTGTGTGGTAGGCGATTTTCTTGAAGCCTTTATCGGTGAACAGAGCCTGCTTAAACTCGAGGTGAAATAATCAGCCCGGTACTTTCAAA
>JBDSRT010000375.1:0-6400 GCA_039929165.1 Ginsengibacter sp. | reverse complement strand
CATCCTTCGATTATCACCCGATCGGCTGGCGGGCAAGTGATATTGTAAAGATGGATATTTTATTAAACGGTGAAAAAGTGGATGCTTTAAGTGCTTTGATACATAGAAGCCGGTCACAGGAATTTGGAAGAAAGCTCTGCGAAAAATTGAAAGAACTTGTGCCACGCCAACAATTTCAAATCGCTATTCAGGCTGCTATTGGTGCCAAGGTTGTAGCACGTGAGAATATAAGCGCCATGCGAAAAGATGTTACTGCAAAATGTTATGGTGGTGATATCAGCCGTAAACGTAAGCTTCTCGAAAAACAAAAAGAAGGGAAGAAGAGAATGAAGCAGATCGGCAATGTTGAAGTGCCGCAGGAAGCCTTCCTGGCAGTGCTCAAACTGGACGAATAATGTTACTGATTTTTTATCGTATTGCCTTTAAGCCTTTCTTCTAGTATTTTGCCTTTATCGTCTCTGATAGGTTCTGGCAAAGGCGCTTCACCATCTTTCAATTGTTGGTTATAAACCTTGTTTACATGCACCCATTTACCGCTTTTCCATTTAAAGCCTTCGTAATCTCCATCACCTATATAAGTATATTTTTTTGAAGGTTCATCGCTTTCTGACACCAAATGCTCATAAATGATCATATCCTGGTCTTTATCGTAAACCAGCCTGGGGCCTGCATTCTTCTTATATTCCAATACTAACCTGCTGCCTTCATCCTTCCTAACGCTATCAGGATAAGTAAAAAATGGTCCGCCAAATACAGGTTTGTTATTAACAAATGTTAATACCTCAATTACTTTCTTATTTGAGTTCATGTTGTTTTCATCATAACCAAGTAAGGTGTAGTATTTCTTACCGGCACTTTCTTTTTGAACGATGTGATAATACAATGCACCTAGCCAACCATTGTTATCACCAATGGTATCCTTTGCGTTAGTAATAACGTCTGACTTATCTATTAAAGCAAATAGTTGTAAACTACCATCAACTGTCTTCAATTGTATGGCACCATGCTGTCTTGTCACCCGATCATTCACAATCATCTGCCAGGTAAATATTCTGAAAGTGCTGTCTTGTGGAATAACCTGCGAGATTGTTATTAGCGAATCAAATTTGTAATTAAAGGAGTAAGGGGTTTTTAATGCCCGTACAAACATTCTGGTAAAGTGACTGTCAGCAAGCAAGCGGTCGGATGAATTACGTCCCTGGATAATTTGTATTGACAATACCCTTAACGAATCTTCTTTCTTTTTAAGCAAAGCCTGGTTAGCTTTAGACAGTGTTTGGCTACATAATATATTGCCAAACATTAAACTAATCAACACCAGGTATATATATTTCATATCAAAAAGTACTTAGCTTCATTAGCAAAATTCGTTCACAATCTCCTTGGAAAAATAAAATTAACAACACCTACAAAGCGTTCGCAAATGATATAAGGTCAGCAAATACCAAGTCAATAAAAGGATGATCTAAAGACACTTCAGGTCTTGTAGTTGGCAAAAAGATAGTTAGTGCCACACCTAAATTTTTACCAAATTGCATATCACTTAATGTATTGCCAACCATAACGGTTTTGGAGAAATCAATGTCAGGAAAATCTCCTTGTGCCTGTAAACCCATACCGGTATTAGGTTTACGATAAGTGCTACTATCATCAAGATCACCACAAAAATAAATTTTGTCTATTTTGCCGCCAGCTTTCTCAACTTCGCTTGATAAATTTTCATGAATAATATTCAAATCCTCCGGCAGTGTTAGACCCTTGGCGATACCGCGTTGATTCGTTATAATTATTACTCTGCCAAACTTTTCTGAAAATATCTTAATGGCTTCAAGTACACCATTATAAAATGAAAATTCTTCCCAGGTATTTATATAAGCTAAATATTTTTCATCATTTATAACACCATCGCGGTCAAGAAACAAAGTCCAAGTTTTATCTATTGACTTTAAAATATTGATATACGTTGATGATGACATTGTTGCTTTTAAATGTGAGCTATTAATTCTGTCTGTGCTTTTTTATAATCTTCTGGTATTCCAATATCGATAAAATATTCATCCTGTATAAAGCCCTTTAACTTTTTGCTGCCGACGTTTGGCTCCAGGTAATCTTTCTCGAAAGAAAATTTTGAAGCAAAATTATGTTGTAGAAATGTCGCTTTATTAAGTGCATAAACACCGCCATTAATAAAGCCGCTTTCAATGAATTGTTTTTCTTTGAAGGAAACGATGGTGTAGTTATCATCAATTTCAACTGAGCCGTAGCGACTGAAGTTTTCCATTGGCTTCAAGCTGATTGTACAATCTGCATCTTCATTAATGTGGAGCAGTGAGAAGTCTTGTAAGTTGACATCAAAATAAGTATCGCCGTTAACAACAATACAATGGCTGTCTTTAGTTTTGTCCATAGCCAATTGAATGCCCCCGCCAGTACCCAATGGGTCTTGCTCAACCACTACACTATAGTCAGCTTTTAATAAATTTAATTTAATAAATGCTTCTACCTCGCTACTCTTATAGCCAAGTGAAAAAATAAACTTCTTTATACCATTTCTTTTCAAATACTGTAGTACATAAAATAGAAAAGGCCTGCCGTTCACATCTGCAAGACACTTCGGCAAATCAGCTACGACGCTTCTCAGTCTTGTTCCCAAACCGCCTGCAAGTATTATCGCTTCTTTTATCATTAGCTATTTGACGCAGCTATCTTAATATGAGAAATATTGTTCTTCCACAAGATGGCAAATGATGTGCCCAAGCATGATGTGACATTCCTGAATTCTTGGAGTGTCTTTAGAAGGTATATTAATGAGATAGTCAGAATCGCTTTTTAGCATGCCGCCAGTATTACCTGTAAAAGCAATCGTAGTAATGTCTTTTCTCTTTGCTACTTCAAAGGCCTTTAAGATGTTAGTGCTATTACCCGAAGTACTCAAACCTACAAGTATATCTCCGCTGTTACCAATACCTTCCACAAGCCTTGAATACACAACATCAAAACCATAATCATTAGCCACGGCCGTTAGGTATGAGGTGTTGCAATGCAAAGCTTCAGCAGGCAAGGCATGACGATCTTTATAAAATCTGCCACTGAATTCAGCAGCCAAATGTTGAGCATCTGCAGCGCTTCCACCATTTCCACAGAACCAAACTTTATTGCCTTGTTGAAAGGCTGATACAATTTTTGCAGCACAATCTTTTACTGTTTGCAATAAGGTTTCGTCAGCTAAAACAAGACTTTTAACTCTTATGGAATCTGCGATAATATCTTTGATTTTTTGCATTAGCTATATTCAATTAATACTCCATGTAATTAAGCCATGTTTCGTAAAGGTGTAATTTTTTACCTCTCCACCAAATTGCAATAATCTTTTTACAACCTGGTGCCTGGAATTTTTAGGGCAATAGAAAATCATAAAGCCGCCTCCGCCTGCACCACTTATCTTGCCACCAGTGGCGCCGGCTTCTTTGGCAGACGAATAAATTTCTTCAATAACGGTATTGGAAATATTTGCGGCCATCTGCCTTTTTTGTTGAAAACCAAAATCAAGAATCTCTCCAAACTGATCAAGCTTTCCCTTTAGCAAAGCCTCTTTCATCATCCTGGCCTGCTCCTTTAGTTGATGCATGGCATCCAGGCTTTTAATATTTTTTTCATTCACATTTTTAACCTGCTCATCAATGATGGCGGCACTTTCACGACTTGTGGCCGTAAAATAAAGTACAAGATTATTCTCAAGTTCATGCAGGTAGTGGCTACGTATTCTAAGTGGATTTACTATTACTTTATCATCTTCATAAAATTCCATAAAGTTTACACCGCCAAACATAGCGGCATATTGATCTTGCTTTCCGCCAGACAGTTTTAAATCTTCACGTTCTATCTGGTAAGCATAATGTGCAATATCATAATCTCCTAAAGGAAGTTTAAGCATTTCAACAAAAGCGCCTATGATTGCTACAACCAAAGTAGATGATGTACCAAGACCTGAGCCTGCCGGTGCGTCTACATAGGTGGAAAGTCGAAAGCCTGTATCAGGGCTTCCATAATCTTTTCTTATCCTGTTGTAAACGCCTTTTAAAAGATCAAGCTTTTTTGTGAAGGGAAGCTCATTGGCATAAACATATTCTTCTTTTTCATTTCTATCAAGCGCTTCAACAATAATCTTTTGTTCATCTAATGGTTCAATATTAGCATAAGCAAAAAGTGAAACAGTAGCATTTAATATAGCGCCACCAAATTGATCGCTGTAAGGACTTACATCAGTTCCGCCACCAGCAAGACCAATCCGTAAGGGGGCTTTACTCCGATATATCATCTGGCAAATGTACGATTGTGGTTGTGTGTATTGGGGTAGAAATAGGTACCTAATTCAATCAAATATTCAAAATAGCACTAGCCATATGTTGCCAGCTATATTTTTGTTTTTCTGCTTTAATGAAAGGTATAAAATGAGATTCGCCGATGTTATAAAATTCTGTTATAGTGTTGGCTAAAGCCACTGGTTCCGGCTCAGTAATTAAGCCCACTTTGCCGTGAGATACCATAAGGGGTAAACTACCAACATTTGTTACAATCATAGGTTTTTCGAAATGATAGGCGAGGGGAGTAACACCACTTTGTGTTGCATTCCTGTACGGCTGTATAACAACATCAGCTGCGCACAAGTAATACTTTACTTCACTGTCTGATATAAAATTAGTTCTAAGAATAAGGTTATTGCTAATGCCAAGTTCAACTATTAAGTTTTCATAAAAAGCTTTGTCTTCATAAAATTCACCTGCAACCAATACATAAATATCCTGCGTCTTATCGGATAGTATTTTTAATGCTCTTAACAAAATATCAAGGCCTTTGTATTTTCTTATAAAGCCAAAAAACAAAACAACTTTTTTCGTCTCATCAATTTGTAAGTATTGCCTGGCCTCTGTTTTAAATATTGGTTCCCCAAAATTATCGTATAAAGGATGCGGAATATATTTAACGGGTTTTTCTAAAACAAAATGTTTAATATCATTTAGAACTTTTTCACTCATTGTGATAAATGCATCAACAGGCTTTAAAAAATAAGTAGTAAAAGATTTGTCACCAAAACGCTTTTCATGCGGAATGACGTTATCTGCAATACAAACAATCCTGGTGACTTTATTTTTTTTTACTATTCTTAATATAGTGCCGAGACATGGGCCCATAAACGGCAGCCAATAACGCACAACAATGATATCTGGTTGTAGCTTTCTTAAATTATTACCTACTCTTAACCAGTTTAAAGGATTTATAGAGTTTATTATAACCTTAATAAGAATGTTTTTTGGTGCCGGTTCAGACGAATATTGCGTAGTACCTGGAAACAGAAAAGATGGATATTGAAGGCTAAATGAATAGATAGTGGTATCATGACCGTTATCTATAAATTCTTTTGCCAACCGTTCGTCATAAGATGCCAAACCTCCACGTAAAGGATGTGCCGGGCCAATTATCACGATTCGTTTTGTAGACAAAACTCTATGGTTTACAATGACTTTTCTTTTACAAAATCATTCTTAGATCGGGTTAATCCTAATTTATCTTCGATGAGATAGGTGTTTCTTTCTTCTGAATTACGGGAGATAAGCTCTGCCAAGAACCCTGAAAGAAATAATTGTGAGCCTATGATTGTAACGACAATGGCGAAATAGAATAACGGTCTATCCGTCATACCTGTTTTATCATAAAATATTTTTGTGATAGCCAGGTATATGAAGATGCCCAGACCAGCAAGAAATGCAAACGTTCCCCATAAGCCAAAAAAATGCATTGGATTTTTTCTGAATTTGCCAACCAATACAATTGATGACAAATCTAAAAAGCCATTGATAAACCTGTTCCAGCCAAATTTAGTAACGCCAAATTTTCTGCGGTGATGTTCAACAACTTTTTCGCCAAATCTTTTAAAGCCGGCCCACTTTGCAATCAGTGGAATGTAGCGATGCATTTCGCCATACACTTCTATACTCTTTACAACTTTAGATTTATAAGATTTAAGGCCGCAATTAAAATCATGGAGGTAAATGCCCGACACTTTCCTTGTGGCCGCATTGAATAATTTAGAAGGAATATTCTTACTTAATGTATGATCAAAACGCACTTTCTTCCAGCCACTTACTATGTCAAAATTATCTTCAACAATCATCCGGTATAATTCAGGAATTTCATCAGGGCTGTCCTGTAAATCTGCATCCATTGTAATCACTACATCACCGGCAGACGCTTTAAAACCTTCATTTAAAGCAGCGCTCTTGCCGTAATTTCTCATAAATCTTATGCCTTTTACCTGTGCATTTTGTAGATGCAAATCTGTAATTACCTTCCAGGAATCATCAGTGCTGCCATCATCAACCAAAATAATTTCATAAGAAAA
>JBDSRT010000374.1:0-7466 GCA_039929165.1 Ginsengibacter sp. | reverse complement strand
CTTCTTTTTATACTTTTTTAACGCTTTATCAATGTTTTCGCAATCCTTAGAATCAATAATGAGCATGTGACTATTACTTTTTTTATTTTGGACGGCAAAGATAGCAGAAATATTTAATTAGAGAAATTGAAATTAGAGACCATTTTTGCAAATAAAAAATTCGGCAGATGTTTACAGGAATAATTGAAGCCCTTGGCATTGTAAAAAAAATTGAGGTTCATGGTACGAATAAAACGTTTTGGATTGAAGCACCTTTTACCGGGGAAATTAAAGTCGATGAAAGTATTGGTCACAATGGAGTTTGCCTGACTGTTGAGGAAATTAGCGAAAATGACTACCGGGTGACTGCAATTTTAGAAACACTTGAGAAGACTAATATCGATGATTGGTTCGTTGGAAAAAAAGTTAACCTTGAAAGATCGTTACGTCTCAATGCAACAATGGACGGGCACATTGTGCAAGGCCATGTTGACGCTAAAGCAATTTGCAAAAAGGTAAAGGCTTTAGAAGGCAGTTGGGAGTTCACTTTTACTTACGACAAAAAATTTGCGCCTTTAATAATCGAAAAAGGTTCCGTCGCCATTAATGGGGTAAGTCTTACCGCCTTTGAAGTCACAAAAAAAAAATTAACGGTCGCAATAATCCCATTTACTTATCAGCATACAAGTTTTTCAGATTTGAAGGAAGGCGATATCGTTAATATTGAATTTGATGTGCTGGGTAAGTATGTCGCCAGAATGCTTACTTTAAAAAAGTAATATCTTTTTGTTATAAAATTACATTACCCTTCATTGCACCTGAAACGGCTTCATCCATTATTCTTTCTGCATAAGGCCGGGAGATATTATTAAGCACTTCAATCTTTTCATGCACCAGGTCTTTATCTTCCATGGTAAGCGAAAGCTGTAGCGCCTGCATGGCGTTTGCTGTGTCTATCATTTCATGGGAGGTAAGTTTTGAAGCATTCTTTTGTATAAATTTTTCTGTCGTTTCCAACAACTGTTCGCCTTCTGTTCGTACCTCAAGCAAGGCTCTTGCCTGCATATCATCCTTTGCATGAACAATAGATTCTTCGAGCATCTTTTCTACATCCTCATCAGTAATACCGTATTGCGGCTTAACCTCAACACTTTGCTCCACTTCGCTTCTTAATTCCTTTGCCGTAATAACAAGTATACCATCTGCATTAAGCAAAAAAGATATTTCAACTTTTGGAAAGCCTGATGGCATGGCAGGAATGCCTTTCAAATTGAATTCTGCCAGCTTTCGGTTATCGGCTACAAGATCTCTTTCTCCCTGGAATACAGAAACTCTTATTCCACTTTGTCCATTAACCTGTGTTGTATATTGTCTTGCTGCCTTTGTTGGTATTTTGGAATTTCTTGGAATGATGACATCCATTAAACCGCCTCTTGTTTCAATACCAAGTGAAAGTGGCGTAATATCTAACAGGAGTAAATCTTTATTATTACCAGCTAAAATATCAGCCTGCAAAGCAGCGCCTAATGCCACAACCTCATCCGGGTTTACAGAATCGTTTACTTCACGACCAAAAAATTTACTGACCTCTTTTTTTATTTGTGGAATTCTGGTTGAGCCACCAACCATAACAATCACTTCTATGTCTGATGGTTTTAAACCGGCATCTTTTAATGCATTGCTACATTTATTAAGTGTTCTTTTGATAAAAGGTTCTAAAAGAAGGTTTAGCTTTTCCGCATCCAGTGATAAATCCTGCTCTTTAAAATTCCCCAAGAATATACTTTCTAATGATACCTGCTTTTTCGCTTCTTCAGCTTTTAATCTTAGCTCCTGCAAGACGCTTTTATCACTGTACAATGTTTCTTTATCAATCTTGAGATCATTAAGCCAATATTCAACAATAGATTTATCAATATCATCTCCACCTAAATAAGTATCGCCATTTGTTGAAAGCACTTCAAATATGCCATTAGTAATTTTAAGAATTGATATATCGAAAGTGCCGCCACCAAGATCGTAAACCGCAATCAGTTTTGACTCTTCCTTTTGTAAACCTAAACCGTAAGCAAGACTTGCAGATGTAGGCTCATTAATTATCCTTAAAACATCAAGACCAGCAAGTTTACCTGCATCTCTTGTAGCTTGTCTTTGTGTATCGTTAAAATATGCCGGGACTGTAATCACCGCTTTGTTGACCGTTGTTTTTAAGATGTGTTCAGCTCTTTGTTTAAGCTCTTTCAGAATAAACGACGACAAATCGATTGGTGAATAAAACTTATTACCGACCTGTATCTTGACAAGATTATCGTCATTGTCATCTATTATTTTATAAGTGAAGAAACTGCTGTTCTTCTTAATGTCATTATAAGACTTACCCATTAACCGCTTTGCTGAAAAAATTGTGTTCTGCGGCTCAGTAAGTAAGAAATCCTTAGCAGATTCCCCGACAGTAATGTTGCCAGTGCTATTAAAATGGATGACCGATGGTACGAGAGAACTGCTATTATGCTCTTTTAAAGCAACAGGTTGTTTTGTTTCCGGGTGAATAATTGCCACAAGGCTATTAGTTGTGCCAAGATCTATCCCTACAATAATTTCTTCTTTTTGTAAACTGCCTGTTGCTATGTTGATTGATATTTTTGCCATCCTCACTTATATTTTTAGAACAGCAAATTTACTGAAATAAAAAAGGCCACTGTAAGGCAACCTTTATAAACAACGTGAGTTAACTATTTTAAGAGATACATTTTGCCATAACCTTTGGTAAAATACTGATCTGTTTTATCGCCTTGTGCTTTATATTTTTCCATAGACTTACCATTGAGGTTTGTGAGTACTCTATATAAGTAAACACCATTTGCCAGTCGCTGGCCATACATGTCATTCCCATCCCATTTAAATTGCGTAATGTTTCTGCCAATGTTTAATGGACCTAATTCTTCTCTTTTGATTTCTCTTACAACTTTCCCGGTAATGGTAAGAATTTGTATGCGCAGATTTTGAGGAATTTCATATCCGGTTATTGTAAAGACAAATGCAGTGGAGGTTGTAAATGGATTGGGATAATTAAGCAGATTTGAAATCATTGGCTTACTAAACACTCTGAAGTTTACTTTGTAACCAGAGCCCCCAGCCTTATTTCCTGAAACATCTTTACCGAACACCAACAATTCATATTCAGCATCATCGCCTTCTAGAACTGGTGTAAAATCAATAGTTGCTGTGTTTTGCCCTGTAGATAGATTCGCTGGCGTAAACTTCACGGTGTCATTATCAAATCTATAATCTTTTAATGTGCCATCCGGATATCTTATCTGAACTTTGAGAAACGCTGTATCGTTTAAGGCCAGTGATTTGCTCTCATCTTCTAGCTTAATTAAAATATGCGGTCTGGATGAAACGATGTCTTCATTAAGAATGTGTATGCCATCAAAAGTCACATCCAGCAGCGGATTGATATTATCTCCTCTTACTACAAAATTTTTGTAAATAAAATTATTGCTGTGCGTTTGTTCCGGTTGATCATTATCAGGATTAACGTCTACAAATAATGTATTTGTTCCCAAATAATCATGCGTGTCGATTGTATAAGTAACGGTTAATGTATCACCTGAAATCAACGGCTTTTGTCTTGGCAAAACAATTTCATGAGGCACATTATTTCTATCGGTAATTATAAATTTCAATTTTAAACTATCAAAAGCTGCTTCACTTATATTTTTAAAAGCTACTGCAAAGTCGATGTTTTCGCCCAAAGCCAAAGTGTCTTTCATTTTGAAAAAAATGTTTGGTGCGATTGCTCCTTCCGGTAAATAATCTCCGGTAACTCTCCAATATTGCAGTTGAGTAGGCGTGGTATTTATATCGTCATGGGTTTTAAGTTTCAAAATAAGATAAGGATATGTTGCTGCGTTAATAAAAGACAAAGTAGTATCACCTAAGTTGTAAACAGTGGCAAGTTTTACTTTTTTGTTTTGCATATCTAGACCATATATTTCAACCAAATTGATGTCTGTGTTCTTTGTTTCAACGCTTTTGCTTTGCCACGTTAAATTCTTCCAGTTTTTTGCCGGACCGAAAATGGGAGATTCCATTTCACCCGTAGAGAATCTTCCGGGCAAGGAAAATGATTGATCTATCTGATCTGAATTTCTTAAACCAACAAATTGCAGAGGAAAAAACTCCTTGTTACCTTTTTGATAGATATACAAAAATGGTCGGTTTTTATAAAAGCTGTCTATATCTGTAAATCCTATAGCCTTAAGTTTATGATATAAAGAATTATCTGAGCCAAGTGAAGCTGTATCAGCCATCCATTGTTTAATGAAAGATGTATTAGTGTTAGTGCCAAAGTTTGTGATTGACACATAGTAACCCGCAGGAATACTGTCAAGAAAATCAATAGCCTTTTTTCTATAAGCCGGGTCTTTGTAAGGAAATTCAAATGAGCTTAAACCATGGATAGTGCAGGTTGGAGCGCTGCCATGTAATCCAGCTCCGTTAACAGTTGTGTTAGCCCATGGTTGTAAAGACGATGAATCATATACCAGTATTTGCAGACTTCCGAGATTGCATCCGTAAGTTTCCAGGTAATCTGTATTAAGACTAACATTTATACGATCAAAATCATAAAAGGGGCGTATGCCGGTACGTATTGTTAGTGATCTTACTGCATTTTTAAATCTAAATGATCTGTCGTTTGCTACAATTAATTGGGATGAGGTATTATGTAAAAATTGATGATAATGCGACTGATTATAACCCGTTGTACTGCTTGGCAGGTAGACAAATGATGAGGTAGACCAAACTATATTACCAGTGTCTGGCTTATTACCAAGACGCCAATAATACACCGTGCTATCGCTGAAAGTCATCGGAGGTGAAAATTCTATTACACCGCCGGAACTATGTTGAGTGAGGCTTCTTTTAAATGCTGAGTTAAACAGTTCTGTTGTATCTATTTCAAATAGTATATCCCGTTGCGGACTTAAAGGATTAGCCGTTGAACCGTAAAATTTAATACCGTTTTTATTTACAATTGAATAAGGTGCAGGCAGTATGGGTTTAACAGCATCTTCAAAAATGAAAAATTCCCTTGTAACAGTATTGTTGATTTCAGACATCTCCTCCACTCTATTATCCGAATCAATACTTACAGTTATTTTATTTATCCCGCGGTCAGTAACCGGATTAATGCTAACATCTATGTTGAAAGAGTCAGCATATTTAACTGGTGGAATAATAGTATCAAACAGCGTCACGGTTGAATCATTGGGCATTGTGCGACTGATTTCAACTTTAATGCTATCGTTAACGGCTTTACCGATATTTAAGATCTTTACGCTAACATTAAAGTTATTGTCCGCTACAGAGATAATATTAGGATTGATATTTACGGTGCCTGTTTCAACAACATAATCAGGCCGCGGATGTGAATTTATTTTTAGAGCAGGATCCCCATGAAGCGTTAGCTCTTCCAAATGAATTTTGGTGAGATAATCAAGCGCTGTAAAATCGGTTCCTAAAGATTTAATAACGCTTTGCATTTGTTCACCAATAGATTTACCATAATTGGTTACACTGATATTTTTATATAATTCTCTATTATATATATTAAGGAAAGGAGGCACTCCAAAATGTGTACTTGCCAAAAACCCAATACTGCCGTGGCTTGCAGTTAATACATACTTTTCAGAAAGTGAAGCCTTTCCACTGAATCTTAAAGTATCATAGATATAATTGTTACCGGCCGTACAACCACTGACATTGAAAAAAGGATACTTTCCCTGGTTCTGATAACTCTCGGGACTGTTTAAATTAAACTCTAAAACGTTTGCTGATGAGTGCCCAAAATAACTCACCAGGCTTAGGCCTTCTTTAAACAGGTTTTGTATTCTTTCGCTGCTTATAGTTTCAACAGCGGTTTGTGTTGTTTTAGCAAATGTTTCTACTTTAGCACCATAAAAAGTATCCTGTATAATGGCTTTATACTTTTCCATATAAGCTTTGAACAAAGCACTTTCGGCACTGTCTTTTCCTCCAATTACATGGATTACGTTTTTCATCCATGCTTTGTCTTTAACGGCTTGGGATGTCGACATTTGCGCAGCTTCGTACTCTTTCATCTTCTCCAGATAATTACCCACTTCAGCTCCGGAGACAACTGATAGCCTTCCTACGGGGACACTTGGTACAACACTTTCATAGTCGGAAACTAATGATACATCAGATGCGGGATAACCAAAGGTGGGCACAAGATTCAACCTGTTAACAAGTGGATTACTTTCGTTGTTTTTGGCTTGTGTATATAAAATTCCTTTGCCAATTAGAAAGACAAATTTTGGCTTTTCCGCGAAAGTTTTATAAGCATATTGAACAAAGTCTTTTATACCCAACGGGTGTTTTTTTATACCCCAGGCAAACTGATCTGTAAGTTCATCAATGTTATAAATTTTGCAATTGAAGCTGCCGCCGGTAACGGATTTACGATAGGCGCTGTATTGCTCAATATAGTTATTACCGCTGCCATCATTATATAATAAGGGGTTTGAGATAATTATATAATCGCCTTGATTTGCTGGCGCAGAAAAATCTAAGAATTGTCTTTGTTCCAGTGCGGTTACAAGTTTGATATTGCTAGCTGATTGACTGGTTAAAACAAACTTTCTACTCACTAAAGTTGAGGCAGGTAAAACAAATTGAACTTTACCGGCCAATGAAAGATCTCCGATATAACGACGGCCCGAAGTAAGATCGTAGAGTAGCGGAGTTATGCCACTCGTCTTAAAATTATCTATAACTAAATAATTGCCGGTGGTTGTTGCGGGTAATTCAAAAGTAAAACTTGACTTACCACTAAAATTAAATTTGCTGGGATAGGTTATTGCAATTGTTGACAACACTAAGCCATCAATTGTTACAGGGGATGTGTTTTGTACGGAAATATTAGCTACATCAGGGTTTGTAAAAGTGGACAAAGGAATATTGGCCAAACTCTTTTTTATATAAGCATAGTTGGACAGATCCTCATCTAAAACTCCAGTTTCGAAAAGCTTAATCTTTATACGGCGGTTGTTTTCCGCATTGCCGGCGGCGGCAATAAACATGCTTGCTGCCGGCCCGGCAGTATATAAATTTGGTGTTTCAATTTTTGTTGAATAGTTACTGCCTGGCTTTATATCTCCGCTTGTGTAACCTTCGCCAACGTCATAAGACGATGAATAAATATTGAACCCGATTTTTACAGCGAAGCCAAGATTTAAAGCGCCTTTATAATAGGTCCCAGCGGTATTCATGAAGTATGGTTCAGGCGCTAAAGTGTTTCCAGAAATGTTGTTCACAGCGCTTACATATCTAAGATTATTGCCAGTAGTATTTATGGTAATAAAGTAAGCAGCCGTATCTGTTTCCAAACTCCAGTGATCTGATAGTTGGTAATCCGGTTCTGCATAAAGCCTCGAATCTTTTTTGCCATCATTCATCTC
>JBDSRT010000373.1:0-6781 GCA_039929165.1 Ginsengibacter sp. | reverse complement strand
TAATTAAAAAAGAATGCTGTGTGTTATTTCTCGACAGGATTATTTTTAGCGCTTCTAACTCTTTTAGGTTCATATCGTAAAAATAAAAAAGCCAGCAAAATCAATGGTTTGCTGGCTTTTGAGGAAGTTTGAAGTCTCACGTCGTGACCGCGTTAGGATTCAAACCTAAAACCTTCTGATCCGTAGTCAGATGCTCTATTCAATTGAGCTACGCAGCCTTGAGGGCGGCAAAAATAATAAAAAACTTACAGAGTTTATCCGCAACACGATAGTTTATACAAATTTGATGGTAACTCCCATTTGACATAAATCAAAAGAATAAATCCGATCATTTCGGAAATAATTCCAACTCTTAAAATCCCAGGAAAGTGAGATCTTTGAAAATTGCACCTTACTTTGAGACAATATTATGTAATTACAGTGCATGATTGATGAAGCATAGAACCGCCTTGAATATTTTCTAAATACAATCCTTCTTAGTGGTTTAGATCAATATGAATTTTCCTTAAAACCTGCTGAAACAATTTGACTAATAAAGAAACATTGGGCACCTGATGATAGCGCTGCCAACAATCATCAAAGATTTATAAATTGTTTAAAGTTTATGAAAATTCAGTTTTGGTCAATAGGCAGAAAAAACGAGCGGCAATATGACGAGGCAATAAATGATTTTACACAACGTATTTCAAGATATTTTCCTGTTGAATGGAAGTTGTTCCCTTCAGCCAAAAGCAATGACACAAATGACATCACTCAACAAAAGCATGAAGAAGCCCAGGTCATTTTAAATGCATTAAAGCCCGATTGTATCTTAATTACTTTAGATGAAAGAGGTCAACAGCTAACATCAGAAAAACTGGCATCATTATTACAAAACCACGCAGACAGCAGTATAAAAAACCTGGTCTTCCTTATTGGTGGCGCCTATGGCGTTGATAAATCTTTATTGGCAAGATCAACATTTATATGGAGTTTATCTTCTCTGGTATTCCCACATCAGCTGGTAAGGTTAATACTTTCCGAACAAATTTATCGGGCCTGCACAATTAACCGCAACGAAAAGTATCATCATACTTAATGCTTATGTTTGGACCACTATTTTAAATTTCATGAGCATCATCACCATCAGCATAATTATTGTCACCGTTATTGTTTCTTTTATCGCCTTAAATAATGAGCGGCTAATGGATAAACTTATCTTTTATCCACCGGCAGTTACTGATAACCGGGAGTACTACCGCTTTGTAAGCTGCGGCTTTATTCATGCAGACATGTTTCATCTAATTTTCAACATGTTTACATTTTACTCCTTTGGAACCGTTGTAATTGAACCGGTTTTCAATCATCTCTTTGGCGTGTATGGCGGGGTACTTTACCTGCTATTTTATTTATCAGCTTTAGTGGTTTCGGTGGTGCCTACTTATTTTAAGAACAAAGACAATTCATCTTATCGAAGTCTTGGTGCTTCCGGTGCTGTGTCCGCCATAGTGTTTGCTGGCATAATTATAAATCCGTTGATGCAGCTTTCCCTCATTATTATACCAATACCATTTCCCGCTTTTATTTTTGGCTTCGCTTATCTGTTGATCACTTACTACCTTGATAAAAGAGGCAGTGGAAACATTAATCATTCAGCGCACTTATGGGGCGCTTTGTACGGTATAATATTCATTATTGTAATTGCAAAATTATTTGCTGGAACAGATTTGCTGACAAATTTTGTGATACAGGTAAAAGGATATATTCAGGATAAATTCAGCTGACTGATAATCTGAGTACATCTGAAGTTGATGAGGTTAATTTAAAGCGGTCATCAATTCTATACCCTACAATCCATAATATTTTCTTGTTCATTTCCAGCACATAAACGTTTTCTTTTTCTGTAATTGATAATTTTTGATCAATAAGGAAACGGTTAATTTTTTTCTTTTTTATCATTCCAAGAGGATAGAAATAATCACCAACCTGCCATTTACGAAGTATTAGCGGAAAGCTGATTTTTTTAAAATCCAGGTGCGCTACAAGATTATTTTGCGTAACAGGATTAGGCTGCGTCTTTAGGTGCTGCAATGTTAATCTAGATGATCCCGCATTAAAATTAATTACCTTATTTAGGTCGTTAATTAAAATATGCTCTGCATGCTCAGATCTGCAAGGTGCAATGATTAACCAACTCCTGTTCTTAAAAATTACATGTGTAGACGAGCGGACCTGCTTACCGGTTTCGCTTTGCAGTAATTGAACAACATCAACCGACTGGTGTGAAGTAAAATCATAATCTTTGATAATCTCAAATAATATAGTTGGATAACCGGGTTGCTTCAATAGTTTTAAAACCGGCAGATGTATTTCATTGACTTTTGTTGTAATTAGTTTCTTTTTTAATTGTTCAACGGCCGCGTTAAAAACAAGGTCTATTTCTTTGAAACGATCAATGCTGTGAGTTATGTTCTGTTTGATCGTCGGCACTATCTTTTCTGCAGTTGGTATAAGCGTCTGGCGAATAAAATTTCTTGTATACTTTTCTGAAGCATTGGATGAATCTTCAACATAGGTAAGCTTATGCCCGTTAGCATATTGTAGAATATCATTTTTTGTTGCAAACAATAATGGCCGTAACAAATAATCTCTTTTTTGCGGAATACCGGTTAAACCATCAAGACCGGAACCTTTCATAAAATTTAGCAGCACAGTTTCTATATTATCATCAGCATGATGGGCTGTTAGTATAATTTTTTTTGAATGAATTTGTTTGTCCGTATCCCAAAGATTATGAACGTCGACGTCATCTTCAATCAACTCCTTAAACCAGGTATATCTTAATTCTCTTGCCGCAGCCTGGATTGATACTTTATGTTCTTTTGCATAAACTTCTGTGTCAAAATTTTTAACCACCAGTTTTACATTATAATTGTTGGCTACATCTTTTACAAATTGTTCATCCCGGTCGCTCTCCTCTCCCCTTAATTTAAAATTGCAATGTGCTATAGAAAAAGTAAATCCCAGTGTATGACAAAGATGGCAAAGCACTATAGAATCAACACCGCCGCTTACAGCAATTATTAGCAGGTCATTCTTTTGAAACAGGTTATGCTTGTGTATGTTCTCTGTCAAGCGCTTTGGCAAATCCATTGATGAAGATTGTGACATTAATTGAGGCAGGTAACTTAATCTATGAGATCATCATATTCTCCCTGCAGTTCATTATAAGTATGCATATCACCTATAAGTTTTGCCTGCGCCATTCCGGCTTCATAAACTTCGATTGCTTCCTCAGTTTTGTTTGCCCGTGTTAGCAGTTTAGCAAGATGATAGTAAGAACCGACGTATCCAGGTTCTCTTCCAAGCAAGGTTATAAATAACGTTTCAGCTTCCGCATCATTACCTATTTTTATTTGCTCAAGCGCAAGCGCATGCTCAAGAAAAGAGTCGTCAGGATCTTGCTTCAGCAGCTCTTTTAATTGTACAATCCGGCTCATATCAACATTAATTTTGTTCCATTTTCTAACTGACTATCTTTGCGATCTTTAAAGTTAAAAACTGATGAAGTTACTTGTTTGCATTAGCAAAACACCTGATACCACAGCAAAAATAGCCTTCACTGATAACAATACGAAATTCGCTGAGGCCGGCGTTCAGTTCATCTTGAACCCCTACGATGAGTGGTATGCTTTGGTAAGAGCAATTGAATTAAAAGAAGCTGACACTACCGCAATTATTCATTTAATAAACATTGGCGGAACGGAAAATGATCCTGTCATCAGAAAGGCTTTGGCTCTTGGCGGTGATGAAGCCTTTAGGGTAAATTCCAGTAGCCATGATAGCTTTTTTATTGCCAGCCAGATTGCTGCTATAGCAAAACAAAATAATTACGACATCATCTTCACCGGTAAAGAAACCATTGATTATAACGGTTCTTCTATTGGGGGAATGGTTGCAGAATTATTGGATATGCCTTATGTTTCACTGGCGACAAAGTTTGAGTTAAGCGGTGGTTCAGCAACCATAACCCGTGAAATTGAAGGTGGCGAAGAAGTTAATGAAGTGGCACTGCCGGTTGTGGTAAGTTGTCAAAAAGGAATGGCTCAGCAACGCATACCAAATATGAAAGGTATTATGGGTGCGAGAATGAAGCCTCTTAAAGTTTCTGAAGCAGTCACCGCGGATGAATTAACATCAATAACATCCTTTGAATTGCCACCGCCAAAGGCCGGTGTAAAACTTGTGCCTGCAGATCAGCCAGAAGAACTTGTCAGGTTATTGCACGAAGAAGCAAAGCTGTTTTAATTATCATCTTAAAAAGGTCATATGCCTGTTCTTATCTTCTTAGATCAAAGTGAAGGTCATCTTAAAAAAAATTCCTATGAAGCTGCAGCCTATGGCGCAAAGGTTGCGGAGCTAATGAGTACGAAGGCAGAAGGCGTTGTTCTTGGCCCGGCTTCCGGTGATTTATCAACATTAGGCAAATATGGTTTACAAAAAATACATCATGTAAAGAGTGATGTCTTTTCAAATTTTGATGCCCAGACTTACACAAGTGTGATAGCCGATGTTGCAAAGGGCATAAATGCAGACGTTATCATTTTTTCAAACAATATGGATGGCAGAGCTATTGCGCCAAGGCTTTCAGTAAAGCTAAAAGCTGGCCTTGTTTCCGGGGCAGTATCCCTCCCTGATGTAACGAATGGCTTTGTGGTAAAGAAGAATGTCTTCAGCGGGAAAGCATTTGCCAATGTTTCTATTAATACACCGATAAAAATAATATCACTTAACCCTAATGCTTTTAAGCCTGTTGAAGGTGAAGGCACAGCAGAAATTGTAGAATTTACATCTTCAGTTGGTGATTCTAAAGTTAAGGTGACCGCCATTAATAAACTTGATGGCGAAGTGCCACTGGCAGAAGCTGAACTTGTTGTAAGCGGTGGACGTGGTTTAAAAGGCCCAGACAACTGGCACCTGCTAACAGATTTTGCAAAAGTAATTGGTGCTGCTACAGCCTGTAGTCGTGCTGTTGCTGATGCAGATTGGAGGCCGCATCATGAACACGTGGGGCAAACTGGTTTGGCTATTGCGCCTAATTTGTATTTTGCTGTTGGTATTTCAGGAGCTATTCAACATTTGGCCGGCGTTAACCGCAGCAAAGTGATCGTGGTGATTAATAAAGATCCTGAAGCGCCATTTTTTAAAGCAGCAGATTATGGCATTGTCGGTGATGCTTTTGAAGTGATGCCTAAAATTATCGAGGCCACTAAAAAAATTAAGGGAATGTAATGAGCCTTGATAAGGTTATTCTAATATTATCCGGAAGCTTTTCAACAAATTTGAAAGGCTTTTATTTTTATATTTGCGATTAACTAACATTGTATTTAAAGGCCGGGGCTTTATGAAAAAAATAGAATTAGAAATCGTGGCGCTTTCTCACAGTATCACACAAACGCATTCTTATGCTGTGGTTTTGGGTGAAGTAAATGGGCTTCGCAGATTACCAATTGTAATCGGGGGATTTGAAGCGCAGGCAATTGCTGTTGCGCTGGAAAGAATGCAACCAAGCCGGCCGTTAACGCATGATCTAATGAAGAATTTCATGCTGGCTTTTAATGTTGAGCTGCATGAAATTATTATCAATGATCTGCAAGAAGGTATTTTTTACTCAAAACTTTTATGTTCCACAGATCATGATACGGTTGAGATTGATTCCCGAACGTCTGATGCTGTAGCTCTGGCTGTAAGATTTGGCTGCCCTATATATACTTACGACACTATACTTGATAGTGCTGGAATACTGATGGAGGATGATGAAAAGAAAAAGAAAACGCCTGTTCATCAAACGGACTCAGGAACAAGAGATGACCTGCGAAAATTATCACTTACAGAATTAGATAATCTTTTAAATGATGTGCTGGAACAGGAAGATTACATAAAAGCCATTGCCATAAGAGATGAGATCAAAACCCGTAAGCGATCTCAATAGTGTTTCTTTACCAACTCACACCATAGTTTATTTTGACTGAATGATCGCTTTCCCTAACTGTAAAATAAATATTGGTTTACATATTTTAAGAAAGCGGCCGGACAATTATCATGACATCGAAACTATTTTTTACCCGGTTCCATTGTGTGATGTTCTAGAGATTTTACCTTCAAAAAAAACAGAAATTTCCTTTAGCAATACAGGCATCTCAGTCGCTGATGATGCGGGTAATCTTTGTTTGAAGGCTTATCAATTATTGAAAAATGATTTTCCTAACCTGCCTGCAGTTTCGATTTATCTGCATAAAGTAATCCCTGTCGGCGCTGGCCTGGGCGGTGGTTCATCTAACGCTATTGCAACTTTGCAATTATTAAATAAAATTTTTTCATTAGAAATCCCTGCAGAAAAGTTGTCACTTTATGCTTTGATGTTAGGAAGTGATTGTCCATTTTTCTTATTAAACAAACCGGCACTGGCCAAAGGTCGCGGAGAAATGTTAGAACCGCTAGGGTCAAGGTTAACAGGCTATCATGTAGTTATTGTTTTTCCCGGCATTCATTGTAATACCGCCAAAGCTTTTTCTTCTATCAAGCCGCACACACCAAACGAATCGTTGCCAACATCATACAACAAGCCCATTAATGTTTGGAGTAATATCATTAGTAATGATTTTGAAAAAAGTGTCTTTATTGAACATTCTTCTATTCAAAAAATTAAAGATCAGCTTTATTCATCCGGTGCAGATTATGCCAGCCTTAGCGGCAGTGGCTCGTCAGTGTATGGGCTATTTAAAAGCGCTGTTCCGGTTCT
>JBDSRT010000372.1:0-3368 GCA_039929165.1 Ginsengibacter sp. | reverse complement strand
TTTAGGTACCAATCAAACACGTCATATTGCGGAAAAGGAAAATCGCTGTTACTGTTTTTATCGTTCTCAACCAGGTAACTGTATTCAAGCCCATAGCTCAATCTAAAAGCGCCGTTATGATGAAAGTCATCGCCCAAAAACATATCGGCCGGCGCCGCCTGCGGCGAACTTGCTTTCAAAGCCGGATGTGGATCAACAGTGGCATCCAGCGCAAGATAACCTGGATAAGAAATACCAAAAATACCGGCCTTACCATTATTATTTTTTACATTTTTCAACAACCAGTCAACTGTATCCCAGGTATCTGTGCTTTCATCTGTTTTAGATTTATCAATTACATGGTATAGCGGTCGGCACATTTCAAAAGTACCTTCGCTTTTAAACTTACCACGCATATCCTGGAACACAAAGTAATAACCAGCCATAGCCATCGTTGAATAGCTGCCCATATCATTCGCCTTTAAAGTAGAATCTTTTTCCAAAGTAAAATCAGAACCGTAAGGGCTTCGGGTAATAAGAAAAGGCAGTGCCTTACTTTCTGACGCCGGTATCAACACAACAGTAAAGAGCTTTACACCATCTCTCATCGGGATCATAAATGTTTTTTTTACATAAGCACTTACACTATCCTGGGACTGTCCGCTTGAAGAGATGACCAACAGCAAAGCATAGATGATGAGTTTCTTCATGTGATCTTCATTTATATTATTAATAGAATCTTAGTGAGTTAAACATCTTGAAGCTTAATTATATGTCGCAAAAAAGCAATCATTAACATCCAATCAATTAGCGGCTTGTGTGCCTTCGATTGTTTTCTTTTGATCAGGCGATATACTGCTGACCAGGTCAACAGATATTTTGTTACCATCAAAATGGCAAACCATTTTTTCTGTATGCGGCCGTTCAACATAGCGAAGAATCAACTCAAGTGTTTGGGCATCTTTCCAGTTATAACTTCCTGCAATTTTAAAAGGTGGCAAGCCAACATGATTAGCTTTGGCAGTGGCTATCAGGTATGGGCCTGGTTTTGTAGTTTCTCCATTTTGCCAGGCACCACTTTTAAAGTCCAACAAGTATTGCGCCGTATCAGTCTTCAGGGCAAGAGTACAGGTGTTGTCGCTAAACTTGAAAACCATGTTTGTGATATGGCTGTCATTGCCGGTTATTGCAAATGCTTTACCTGACACAGCATTGTTAAAGGACGTGTCAGTTTTTACAGGCAACGGCAAGGCAAGCGAAACAAGTTTCTGGCGAAGAGCAAGTCCTGCATTATTATTAGCTGGTAGTGCCTTCTTTTTAATGGCAGGTAATAAATATTTCCATACAAGATTTAATTCGTCCTGCATGTCTGGCGTTTCTGCAGTAATTGCTATAACTGCATCCTGGTCAGGCATTACAATTATAAATTGACCATAAGCACCGTCGCCTCGGTAGGCGTTATTACGGCAACGCCACATTTGATAACAATACCCCTGCTCCCAATCGCTGGAATCTCTTTTAGCCTGAGGTAGCTCAGGGTTTTGTATGATCTTCAATGTAGAAGCTTCTTCTACCCAGGCCGCAGGCAAAACCTGCTTATCGTTCCACTTGCCTTTCTGTAAAAACAACTGTCCAAATTTTGCCAGGTCTTCAGTCCTGATCCTCAATCCCCAGCCACCTGTATTAATGCCTTTAGGATCAACTTCCCAATCAATATCTGTAATACCTAAAGGTGAAAAAAGTCTTGGTCGTAGATAGTCAATCACTTTTTCTCCTGTCACCTTTTGCACGATTGCGGACAACATATAAGTGCCAAGTGAATTGTATAAAAACTTAGTACCTGGTTTGTATATAATGGGCGTTGCCAAAAACGATCTTACCCAGTTGCTATCCTTTGTAACTACAGTGAAGGTGGGGTCAGGCTCCTGTCCATCACTCATGCTTAGCACATCTTTTACCGTCAATACTTTCAGATTCTCACTGATGGTATCCGGCAATTCGTTGGGGAAGAAAGAAACAACTTTATCGCTTAAGCTCAGCTTTTTTTCGGTTACAGCAAAACCAATAGCAGTTGCGGTAAAGCTTTTGCTACATGAATACATTGTATGCTTCAGGTTAGCCTTGTAAGGGTTCCACCAGCCTTCTGAAATCACTTTGCCATGGCGCAGAAATATGAAGCTGTGGAACTCATGCTTGCTGGCATTTGCAGCATTTAAAAAATTTAATATCCCGGCAGAGGAAACACCTTCCTTTTCAGGCGAACTTCTGTCAAGCGTTGTAACATTTTGTGCAGCAATATTAAGGCTCAGTAATAATATTAAGCCTGTAATAAAACGGAATTTTTTGTAAGGCATTTCTTTGATTTTAATCTGCTAAACATTTTCATTATAGAAAATGCAGGCAGGTAAATGATCTGCTGAATATACTTATTAAAATAATCAAGTTGTCCATTGATGACTGTTGATTAACTAACTTGTATCTATAAAATATTTGCAGGCAGATAAAGGGCTTTTTTAATTATAACAAGATCAATATGAAAATAATTTATACAGTTGTGCTTTGTGTGGCAACATTATATCTCCAGGCTCAGCAAAAACCTATGCCTATAATTTTCGATACAGACATGGGGCCTGATTATGATGACGTGGGTGCTATAACTTTGTTACATGCCTTTGCAGACAGCGGCCAGGTAAACATTTTAGCTACCATGGCCAGTACAAAATATGAAGGTGTTGCTGCCGTATTGAATGTGCTTAATACTTATTTCCATAAACCAACAATTCCTATTGGTTTACCAAAGGATAGCGCTGTTATGCAAAAAGACTGGCAGCATTGGACGGACAGTTTAATAGCTAATTATCCTCACACCATAAATTACAATAAGGATGTGCCTGATGCTGTCATGTTGTCCAGGCAAATTTTAGCGCAGCAACCGGATCAAAGCGTAACGATTGTTACTGTTGGCTTCTTAACCAATTTATCGAACCTTTTACATAGCAGCCCTGATAAGTATTCACCGCTGAAAGGCTATGATCTTGTAAAGAAAAAAGTTAAGCAGTTAGTTTCTATGGCGGGTAAATTTCCTAAAGGTGATGAATTCAATGTGAAAGAAGATGCCAAAGCTTCGCAGGTTGTGTTTGGCGATTGGCCAACGCCCGTAATTTTAAGTGGTTTTGAAATTGGCGAAAAAATAAAAACTGGTTTGCCTTTGATAAACGATACAGGTATACATCACAGTCCGGTTAAAGATGTTTTTCGCATTTCAATTCCCATGGCAAAAGAAGATAGCGCAGGTAGAATGAGTTGGGATGAAACTGCTGTGCTGGTTGCTGTTATAGGATATGCACCTTTTTATACTTTGCAAAGTGGTAAGATGATAGTGGACAATA
>JBDSRT010000371.1:0-3016 GCA_039929165.1 Ginsengibacter sp. | reverse complement strand
AAGAAAGCGAAAAAAAAATGAATAGAACAATTGATAGCGAATGTTTGTAAACCGCTAAAATCCATCCACCTTTTTTTACCGGCCATGGCGCATTCCCTCTTTGCCTGTCAGGATCTTGATCAACTTTTTCCTTCGCATCAGGATCTTTAGATTCTGATGATCCTTTTTGATATAAAAATATTGGCAGCACTACGTATAGTGCCATCTGTAAAAATTCACTTTCCCAATTTTCGAAGGTTGATGACAGAAAATGGCCCGAAGACAGATATTCAGTAATAGACAAAGGCTTACCCCCGGTATCATTTCTATCCTTATTATACTCCTTCAATCCTGATACTATTTGTCCTGCCAGTGTAATTACAAACAGCATTGCAAAAACAAGTGTCAGTCCTTTATTCTTCAAATGCATGTTATATTTATTTTCTTCAAAGTTCATTTTATCAATAACCCATCATTCCCTGTGGTGAGTTGTAGGGAATAGTCTGTTCGCCAACCTTATCCAGCTTGCCGTTGTCATTAATCTTATAAGAAATAAGTTTGGAGGCATTTGGATAAAGCTGGTAGTAGTACTTGCCGTCGGGGCTTATCCAGCTATCATTTAGGCCACTGGATACTACCATGTCAAGTGCTTTGAATGTTCCATCGCCGGGAACAGGTTCCACGGCAGGGTCTTGTGCTACTGTAATGGTGCTGCCGTCAATTTTAAATGTTGAAACATAACTGTAGCCGAAGAGTGTGCCGATCACCTGCTTGTTGTCTGGCGTGATGGATATCCAGCAAAGCTCAGAGGGCATGCCTATTGCCTGGTTTATTTTCACGACCGGGCCACATGCAACCTTACCGGTTGCGTCAATGTTGCACATGGCGATACCGCCGGACGCTGCATAGCAATTGATAAACTGCGTATTGCTGCCGTGCATAAATGCAATGTCAAATGCTGCTGCGCCGCCTGCATCAGTAAACTGAGCTGCGCCGAGACTGCCGTCGCCATTAACCGGAAATATTACCAACCCGTCCTTATCCACCATGTTAGCAACGGCGAGGTCAGGACTGCCATCGGGCTTCATTCCCGGCCGCTTGTCAAAAAGAATGTCCACCATCAGGAATTTGGAGTCCGGCGTTAGCACGCATTCCGTTGCTACGCGGTCTGTTTTCGCACCTATATTTACTGTAGAGCTAGTACCCTTTTGTGTTAGCTTGCCATCAGCGGCCACGGAGAACATGCGTATGTGGTCTGGACCGAAAGCATGGCATACATATAGCGTTTTTGTAGCCTCGGCATAAGCAAGGCTTTTAGCTGTGCCGCTCTTGCCGCTTACAGGTTGACCTGTAAGCTGCACATCTACGAGTGTAAGCATGCCATTGTCTCTTATCGTAAAACTGGAAACGGAGTTATCGCCGCCGTTGGTTGTAAATAGCCATTTGCGGTCGGCGCTCAGAATCACGCTTTTTACCCCTTCAAAGGCATTAGGTGCGCTTGCCTGGTCGCTGATAGGCTTGTAAAGGCCGGAGCCTGCGCCGCCTGTAGCTATTCTTTGAGCCTCAACAAGATTTCCATCTTCCATCCTGGTATAAGAAATAATCTCATTGGTTATACCGTTTGTCTGAATGTAAAGCGCGCCTTTTTTTTCAGAATCCGGATTATCATCTTTAGAACAGGATATGGCAATTATAACAATTGCCAATACAGCAATATTTTTTTTTAAGAAGTTTATTTTATTCATTAAATAATTTTTTAGATTTTTTGCGATTGTAAATGCGGCCATAGAGTATAAACAAAGATTGCGCTATGCCATAAAAAACATATCACGTAAGTATAACGTTTGTGTGCTTAAATGATGAAGGCGTCCTTATTATAAAATAAAATAGCGCCATTGGAGTGATGACGCTAGGTGCATCATGAATAACATTCTTTATTTATTTAGGCTATCCTAAATACGTTGCAATTTAACCCTGGACATATAAGTATTTAAAGCATCCCCGGCTGTGAATATTGCCGCAGCTAACAGAAGAAGGTCCTTTGCAATAAATTGGCCGGGCATGGGTGAAAGCGCCGGAAAGCCATAATCAGGTTGTATGATACCCGGCGTAGTCAGCAAAAAACTTAATGTTATAATGAACATGATAATAGCGCCGAGGCTACCATAATAGGACGCCTTAGGGGCAAATGGTTTAATGGCAATTAATATCCCCAAAACAATTTCAATAACACCCAATACCTGTGAGAACATTTGAACACTCATTACCTTATAAGTCCACGACAGCAGCGGACTATTACTTACAAGACCTTTAATACCTTCCGCTTCGTAAGACGTAAATTTTAAACCACCAACCCATATCAGGATGATGACAAGTGTATAACGAATCAATGATTCGCCAAGCATCTGAAGTTTAAGGCCACTATTGGTTTGCGACGCTGTTATCATAAATTTTAGTTTAGAAAATGATTATATAATAATTAATGATTACTTTTTAAAATAGTTAAAGCGCAGATTATTATGTCTGCGCTTTAACAAACCTTACCCCTTTATTCACATTCTTATTTAACAGCAGCTTAAGCTTCGCTCTCCATAAACGTGTTGCTTACAGGTGAATTATGCTGTATTACGACTGCTGTATAATTTATTTTTTAATCTCTTCTTTCTTATCAATGCCTGTTAACCCTAAGTAAGAATGATCTTCTTTTGACTTACCAAAAGAGGTTGGCACATAATAAGGCGAATTAGAAATTTCAGACAATGCTCCACTTGAAGAAGTGTTGAACGTTGTAACGGTGTGGCTTTGAAATGCCCCTGAAACAAATAAATGTCCGTCTGTGGTTTCATGCATATCCTTTGTATCTCCTGTTGGTAAGTCCCCTCTCCTTTTGAATGTATTGGGGTCAAGTGTTTTTTCAAGCAAATTATCACTCATGATAGAAAATGCGCTCACAACATTATCCCCAAATGAAGCCACATATAGTTTATGCTTATCTAAGCTTACCCACGTCCAGCAGCCTTCATCGTTTCTGCCGCCT
>JBDSRT010000370.1:0-7451 GCA_039929165.1 Ginsengibacter sp. | reverse complement strand
CAGCGGGTAAAAAGCAGGTAAAGTTTATAGTGAACCCATTAAAATGGCCTAAGTTTAAAACACCCGCTGTTTTCAAACAACAACTAATTCCTGAAGCGTCATTAAAAAAATTTCGCAGCATTTATGCTGACACTGAACCGATAAATGCTGTAAAAAAATTACCAACAGTGCAGGTAAGAGGAAAAACAAATTATGACGAATCAAAAAGAGTTAGTAAAAATTCTGCTATTATTACTTCTGACGGAATACCCGAAGGCGGTAATGTTGGCAATGCTGTCTTGGGAATTAGTGGTCTTCATGTAAGCCAGGGGTATCTGCTTATAGGTGGCCTCAGCAGTATGAGAGGCCCCGCAGCAATCGACGAACCTTTAATTTTAGTAAACGGGGCACAGGCAGCATTGGGAGCAGGTTCAGGTATAGGAGAAACCAGCCCTGCTTTGTCATTTTTAAATAGTCTTAATGGCAGGGAGATTGATTTTATAGAAGTACTGAAAGGTACTGATGCTTCTAATTATGGTGTAAGAGGGGGAAATGGAGTAATTCTTATTAATATGGCTGTTAATAGAAAAGACCTAAGCCGTGCACTGCCTGCTATACCAGTTTTTATTGCCAGGGGTATATCTGATTCGCCGACATTCCCTGAGGTAAACACTTTTGCCAAAAATTCCGCATCATTGACACCTGTCGATAAACGTTCTACAATTTTTTGGGAAGGTGGAATTCTATTAAAGCCATCTGAAACCAAGACTTTTAATTTTTATACCAGCAGTATACCTGCTAATTATAAGGCTACGATATCCGGCGTTACATCCCGTGGAGATGTGATTTATAAATCATTTACTTTTAAAAGTAGATAAACGCTAATATCAATTTATGGTTTGCTAAGCTGTGCTTTTAAGTCTGCGATATTGCTTAAGCCCCAGCCTTCAACAATCTTATTGTTCAAAAACCTAAACATAAGCATCTCTTTGTAATTCACCGTTTTTTGAGTAGCTTTTATACCCATATAATCTGCACGTTGTGTACCTGTGACAGATAGATTTAAGGCTACAAGTTCTCCTTCTGCGACACTATTGATAATGGTATAATGCAGGTCAGGAAAAGTGGTAAACGTATTATAAAGAGAAGATAGCAGCGAACTGTCTCTCATGCTGTAGCTGTCCTTGCCATCTAAATTGTGAAAAACATAACCTGTATCATACACATATTTTAAAAGATATAATTTTTGATTATTGACAATATCGTTGACATACTGTGTAGCTATATCTTTATTAGAAACCTGTGCAGGGCCTGTAGATTGAGCCATTACTTGCATGACACTGCAAAACAACATGCTAAACATTATCAACCATTTTTTACTTTGAAATATGACCGCCATACTTATTACATTTTTATGAAAAATCCAAAAAATAATTGAGAATCGTGATCAAAAAATTACCCCCACCAAAATGCCGCTGCTATTAAACAATATAAACCGATAAGAGCAAGACCTTCCATCCATATTGATTCGCCATCAAAAACAATAAAAGCATTTACCAATACCGCAAGTGCTAATGAAGCAAGCAGTAAAGGGCTTAATACTAATGATAGAACTGCACCTCCTAAAAAATATGATAATAATACTAACAATGGGAAAAGCCCAAGTGCAATCTGTAAAGAACTATTGAGTATAACACTTACTGCATAGTCAGATTGGTTACGATAAGCCAGTTGAATACCTACAAGATTTTCTATAGCATTGCCGGCAATGGCAACAATAACTAGCCCGGCGAAAACTTCGTTAACACCCAGGCTTTTCATGGCTGGTTGTAATGCGTCTACAAACCAGTCAGACACAAAAGCTGCGCCTACACCAGAAACAGCCAAAACAGCTAATGTAAGTGTTAAAGACCATACGGCTTCATGCGCATGTTGTTCTGCCGGCTGTGCCGGTGTAATGGTTTTATCTTCCTTTAGAAAGAAATACGTACTGGCAAAAAATAATATCAATAACACGATCGATACAAAAATATTGAGCGCATTGAGATGAGATTCTGCGGACGTATGCAGCATGCCTGTGAGCGTTGGTACGGCCAACGCTGCAAAGGCGAGTATCATTAATGTAGCGATCATTTTCGGTGGCCCTGAATTAAACCGTTGGGTACCATTTTTAAGACCGCCAACAAATAAGGCAAGGCCAAAAACCAAAAGCGAATTTCCAAGAATAGACCCTATCAAAGCTGCCTGTACAACTATTGCCAGCCCTGCTCGCAGCGCAAAAATGCACACAAACAATTCCGGCAAATTACCAAGCGCAGATTGTAAAATACCGGTGGCTCCCGGACCAAGTCGTTTTCCGAGTTGGCCTGTGGCTTCGCCTACTACAACAGCAAGTGTAGCCAGCGCTACTGCGGTTATTACAAAAGCTAGAATGGGGTTTGCTTTAGTGTAGTATAAGATGCCTGCAGCAAGTGTAGCTATAGACGCAATCAACATGGTGCGTTTTTCTTTTGTTGTCATTACCTGAATTAGATATTTGAAGTTTAAAATAGTTACATTTCGTTACAACACCTGGTTAAATTGGAGTCTTTCACCATCCGTCAATGTCATCTACTTCAAAAGCAATATGATCAATATGTCCGTTAGGGCGTTGTTTAATTTCATCAAGATGTGAAGCAGGTAATTGATAGAGTTCTATTATGATTGCATTGTTTTGCATCATAATGCAGGTGCCACCTTCTTCATTAATCGTAAAAACTGCCTGCATAATATTTACAAAACCTAAGCGCTCATAAAAACTTTTAGACGTTATAATATCTCTACCAGGTATACCAACATGCTGCAAATGATTGATCTTAAATGGCAGTGCGGGTTGCATAGTAAAAATTTAGTTGCTTTTAAATTTAAAGTTAACCAGTGGCGATTTACTATCTGAAATTAAAAATATTGACAGTCTTAAAAACATATTGTTTCTTTATTATATGAGATCAACTCTTGCTTTGTTGCTGGCTTTAACTATGCTTTCCTGCCATGCCCAAAATAAAAGCGCTTTTACAAATGACATGGCTACCAAAGCTGGAAATTTTGTTCAGAGCTTAACGCCGGCGCAAAAAGCAAAGGCAATTTTTTCTTTTAATGATGATGAAAGATATCATTGGAACTATGTGCCAATTGAGCGGAAGGGCATTTCTATAAATGACCTTACGGCGGTGCAACGCAATGCGGCCATGCAATTGTTGCATACCACTTTAAGTGACAGCGGCTATGAAAAAACGAGCGCAATTATGCAGCTTGAAAAAGTATTGAAACTAGTAGAAAACAGGAACGACAGCGATCACTACCGCGATACCGGCAATTACTATTTTTCAATTTTTGGAAATCCGCAGCAGGATAGTATTTGGGGATGGCGCTTTGAAGGTCATCATGTGGCTTTTAATTTTTCGTCAGATGATAAAGGCCTTGTTTCAGGTACACCCGGATTTTTAGGTGCTAACCCGGCAGTAGTTTTATCGGGTACAGAAAAAGGTAAAGAGATTTTGAAAGATGAGACACGTATGGGCTTTGAGTTATTGCATTCGCTGGATGATGTTCAAAAAAGTAAAGCTGTAATAAGTAGCTCCGCTTTCCCGGAAATTATAACTGGCTCAAGCCGGAAGGCTATGATTCAAAACCCGCAAGGCGTTTTATATAGTGATCTAACTGATGTGCAACAAAAAATGTTTATGGCTTTGCTAAGTCTCTATATCAATCGTTATCAAAAACCGTATGCATCAACAATGATGCAGGATATACAAAAGGCGGGTTTAAATAATCTTCATTTTACATGGGCTGGTGATCAACAACCTGGTGTCGGCCATCCGCATTATTACTGTTTACAAGGGCCCACAATAATTATCGAATATGATAATACACAAAACAATGCTAATCATGTTCACACTGTTATCCGTGATCTTGTAAATGATTTTGGTGGCGATGAATTGTTGAAACATTATCAGCAAGGTCATCACCATTAACAAGTTTAAGAAACGACACCAGGCTTCATTGTTCTTCCTTTAAAGCCAACTGCATAAATTTTATTACCTCATCGTTCAGGTCTTCTTTTGACAGCATTTTATAATGATGATTGAATTGGTGTGCGTGGCCTGGCACCTGGGTAACTTTTGAAAACAAAGGTTATCATTATATGGCTGTTTAAAAGGGAATACCACATGGATAAAATTTTTTCCAAAAGCTGTAATCCATGCAACACGTTTATAGCCATTTGAAACGCCTATCATCGTTTTTGCCGGATGAAAGGTAACAGCACCTAACTCTTAAAGCTGGTAACAAAATGTTCGTACAAGGCCAGCGTATGCACCGATTTTCCTTTAGAAAAATCTTTCAGAGATTGTATAACGCCCATCAAGATTTGGTTTAATTAGTTTTAAGCATATTAGAACAAACAGTTTAATTACATACTAAAAAAATCTATAATGTATTTTTTACATATCTAATTGTTTAATCGTTGATGTTTTTTAGCTAATTTAGCCATTCATCACCCAAACACACAACCATGCTTAAGAGAAAAGTTATCTTTTTACTTACATTACTATTTTTATTAATACCGTTTTTAAATTTTGCTCAAGGCACATTGAGCGGTATTGTTACCGGCAATGGTTCGCCACTTGAAAACACCACGGTACTAGCGGCACCCGGTGGCGGTACAACAACTGATGCTTCTGGTAGCTACAGTATTCCGCTTTTGGCAGGCAATCATACTGTGACGTTTTCTAATGTTGGCTTTGCTTCTCAAACTATAAAAGTGGTTATTGTTGAAGGGCAAACTAAAGATTTAAACGTGGCTTTATCCGGCAGTAATGAAAATCTCACGGACATACTTATAACGGGTACTAGGTCTCTGCCTCGATCTTCCCTAAGTACAACTTTACCAATTGATAACGTAGATGCTGCCACTTTAAAAAGTACCGGCCAGCTTACGTTTGACAAATCTTTACAATATCGGGTTCCATCATTTAACACAGTGAATACTCCGGTGAATGATGCAACAACGCTTCTGGATCCTTATGAGATCAGAAATCTAGGCCCAAGCCGTACCTTGATTTTGATTAATGGTAAACGTAAAAATCTAAGCTCATTATTATATGTTCAGTTTTCGCCAGGTCGTGGGGAAACCGGTGCCGATCTTTCAGCTATTCCACTCGATGCTATAAAAAATGTTGAGATATTAAGAGATGGGGCTTCTGCGCAATACGGCTCTGATGCTATAGCAGGGGTTATGAACATCATTTTAAAAGACAGATTTCAATATAGTTCGCTAACATTTAATGGAGGCGTCACCAGCGAAGGCGATGGCGGTTCTTATGGCTTATCGCTTAACAGCGGTTCTAACATTGGCAACAAAGGCTTTATTAATTACACTATAGCACTTAACCAGCAAGATGATGCTGTAAGATCCGGTATTGTAGATGTACCAACAGAAATAGCTACGTTTGGTGGTAACCCAGCTTTTGATGATGCCATTACCAGGTATTTAAAAGTTTACCCGACCGCTAATAATGTTAATGGAACCGGCACTACAACCGCTTCCAAGTTTTTATTCAACCTTGGCGTACCTATTGGCGAAAACAGTATGTTCTATAGCAACGCCGCTTATGTTTATAAAAAAGTAAACAGTAAGGCAAATTATCGGCCGGCTTATTGGCGTATTGATGAAGGGTTGCTGCACACGCCAATACCAGGTGCGCCGGATTATACGGGTGATGGTTATGGTTCTTCAGGATCTGGTTTACAAAATGATTTTGAAGCTGATAAAGCGGCAGGCGTTTACCAGGGTTACTTAGGTTATGTGCCAACATTTGAAGGCGATCTTTCTGACTTTAATGCCACAGTCGGCTTTAAAAAAGAAATTAATGGCTGGAAGCAGGATATCAGTCTAACAGCCGGCGGCAATAACCAGCTATATACAGTAAGCAATACGATTAACAGGTCTTTATTAAAAGCAAGCCCAACCGCATTTAAACCCGGTGGTTATGGCTTTTATAACGTAGTTGGTAACGTAGATATTTCTAAAAGCCTTACAGATAATTTTGCCCTCGGTTTTGGTACTGAGGTAAGAAAAGAAACCTATAAAATCATTGCAGGAGATACAGCTTCATTCTCTGCAGAAGGTGCAAACTCATTCCCCGGTATACGCTCAGAAAATGCAGGTACTTTCAGCAGGTATAACATGGGTGCTTACGTTGATGCCAGTTTGAATATAACAGAGGGCTGGCTGCTAAACGGTACAGTAAGAGGTGAAAAATATAGCGACTTCGGGACCGCTTTTGTGTGGAAGGCCTCAACCCGTTACCGCATAGGTGACGACCATTTTGTAATAAGAGGTTCAGCTTCTTCAGGTTTTAGAGCACCAACGCTTCACCAAATCTATGCTCAATCTACACAGGCCTCTTTCGTAGCAGGAACCATCCAATCATCCGGGTTGTTCAACAACAGAAGCAAACAGGCATTCTTACTGGGCATACCGGCACTTAAACCTGAAAAATCTATAAACTATACGGTGGGTATTGGCTTTAAACCAATTGATAATCTAAGCATCACTTTCGATTATTACGATATTACCATCAAGGATAGAATAGTGTATAGTTCAGCAATTTCTACCGGCGATACCACCACAACTTTATATGGAATTTTACAGGCAGCTGATGTAGTGCAGGCACAGTTCTTTATTAATGGTATTAAAACCAAAACCAGCGGTTTAGATTTTGTGGCGAGTTATAGAAACCTTGCACTCGGCACCGGTAAACTAGGCATTAACTTGGCAGCCAATTATAATACAAGAAATGACATTATAGGCAACCCTAAAAACCCAAAACCTGTTTCAGATGCTGGTACCAGTATTTTGAGCACTCAGATAAGATCACTTCTAACAGAAAGCCGTCCCAAATACAAAGGTATTTTAGGGCTGGATTATGGCGTATCTAAGTTTACAGTCAATCTTACCAATACTATGTTCGGTCCTACAAAGTTTCAGGATCTGGATAATGGCGGAAGTATTATGAATAACATTAAGCAGGTGTTTAAAACTGCTGTAGTTACAGATCTTTCAGTTGGGTATAGTTTTACAGATAAAATTTCAGCCAATGTTACGGTGAATAATCTTTTTAACGTATTGCCAAAATGGAAATTGGAATTAACCGGTTCTGCATCTGATCCAAATTATAGTGACGCTGCTGCAACATTAAACAACCCTGCGGATCTAAGCCTGCTAAAAGGCTTTTTAGGCTTCAGCGGCAGGTATAGCATTCTTGGCTATAATGGTTCTCAGTTTAGCCAGTTAGGTACAACGTTCCTTGGCACATTAACTTTTAAATTCTAAACCCTTTTTTGAATCATTTGTAAAGGCTGGCTAATTTTAGCCAGCCTTTTTTATAACTTCAAAATTTTCAGCTATGGCCATGTACGATAATCCCGAT
>JBDSRT010000369.1:0-6686 GCA_039929165.1 Ginsengibacter sp. | reverse complement strand
TTGAAGCCATATATTTTTAAAATAGTCTTCCAGTCATCTGAATAATAAAGTTTAAGCAGCATATCATCGTTAAACATTGCATCGAACCTTTGTTTTTCTTTATTAAAATCATGGTACAATTGTTCTTTATCCCGCTGGAGTTGTTCTTTTTCGCTTGCGAGGTGAGTATATGCTTTTGCCAGGTTATCAAACTCAAGTCTTAATCTATTCTTCTCTTTTTCCAGAATATTTCTCCAGAGATTTGCCCGCTCTGTTTCTTGTTTATGGTCATCATCTGGTAATGATTGTGAATGGTGAAGGTTAGTGTCGTCGGATTTCTCCACGGAGGTTTTTTAGATTATTAAATTTGCAATAACAGCTAAATGTGCTGGCAAGATATAGCAAAATCATTATGAAACAATAAGGTACGCTACCTGTGTATGCACTGTTTTATACTATGTTTTTTAAGACTTTTAAGGATAGCCTAAATAAATAGTAGTATGTTTAATTGTTACATGGCGGCAGATAAAGTTGATTAACCAATAATGATTTTTAATAAAATTAATTACACAATGCAATGTTTTGCACTAAAACGTTGTCAGTACTTAAATTATTAATAGAGGATGATTCACTATTCTATGTTTAGACACTACCAATTGTTAACGTATACATCCTACCTACTGGTATTTAGTTAAAGTTGCGAATAGGATTATGAGAGGAGGATTTCCCGAAGTATTTTAAAGCTGGGTATAACTTTTGCATTACTGCATTATGAACTTCAAAAGTACACATGAATAAAATTATAGTGGATTGTGAACGAATGAAGTATGCTGATACAGGTATTTATCATTATTGCCTCCAACTTGGTTTGCATATGCTGCAGGTTGCTAATAAAAATGATAACTTATCCTTTTATTTACCTGAGCATTTGAAGGGCATATTTGGTATAGGTCTACAGTACATTACTCAAAATTCGCTTCAAAAGTTTTGGCTTCCTTCATTAACAAATTATGATATTTGGCATTGTACTTTTCAGAATAGTCAATATCTCCCCGTTCTCAATAGAAAAATCAAAGTTTTACTAACTATACATGATCTTAACTTTTTGTATGACGATACCAAGACTCATGCACGGAAAGAAAAACATGTAAAGAAACTGCAGGCTAATATTGATCGGAGTGATGCAGTTGTTTGCATTTCTGAATTTAGCAAAAATGATATTCAACTGAATTGTGATCTTGGAAAAACGCCATTACACGTTATTTATAACGGCTCAAATAATTTACAGCCAGGAAAACTAAATGGCAGTTCATATAGACCTAAAACAAGATTTCTTTTTTCGATTGGATCAGTAAACAGAAAGAAAAACTTTCATGTGTTATTGCCTCTGCTTCAAAAAAACACTGATATGGAGCTATTGATAGCAGGCCGCAGAGATGATGAGGATTACATAGATTATTTAAATAAAAGTGCGCAACATCTGGGCGTAGAAGACCAGGTTCGTGTTTTAGGTTCTATTTCTGAATTTGAAAAATCATGGTATTATAATAATTGTTATGCTTTTGCTTTTCCTTCTTTAGCAGAAGGTTTTGGTTTGCCGGTTACAGAAGCTATGTCCGTTGGTAAACCATTATTTCTTTCTGATCGCACGGCTTTACCAGAGATAGGTAAAGATGTGGCTTTTTATTTCGATGATTTTAAAGCCGATAAGATGCAGGAAGTCTTTAAAAACGGCATGAATCAATACAAAAAAGAAAACATGGAATTAGCCATTAAGGAAAGAAGTAACCAGTTTTCCTGGGATAAGGCAGCTAAAGAATATTTAAAAATATATCACACGTTATAATTGCGCTTAAGCAAAAGCATACCTAAGTTTGCGCAATGAAAATTTATAAGCGTCTCCTGATTTATGTAAAGCCTTACGGACGCTTTATTATTCCTTTTTTTGTGTTCACGTTAATTGCGGTTTTTTTTAGCATTTTTCAGTTCGCACTAATTATTCCCTTATTGAATTTCCTATTCAATAGTATAACCCCGGAAGAAGCTCAGAAATATGCGCATATGCCGGTTTTTTCTTTTACCGGAAGTTATTTTAAAGATTTTTTCTATTACCAGGTTTATCGCTTAAAACTCTTAAACCCGATTTATGCCTTATATCTATTAGCAGCAATGATTGTTGTTTCGGTAGTTTTTGCCAACATATTTCGTTATCTCGCCCAAAGAGTTCTTATCAATACCAGAACCTTATTAGTAAAGCGTTTGCGTGAGGCTTTGTTTCATAAGATAAATCATTTGCATTTAGGCTATTTTACAAAAGAGCATAAAGGCGATTTGCTTGCACGTATGAATTCTGATGTGTTTGAGATTGAAGCAGTAGCTGGTAACTCTATCGAAGTGTTATTTAGAGAGCCTTATATAATGATCGGCTATTTTATTGCGCTTTTTGCCATCTCCGTAAAGCTTACAGTTTTTACCCTGGTGATTATACCTGTATCTGCAATTGCAATAGCCACGGTTACAAAAAAATTGAAAAGAGAAGCGCAGGCAGCGCAGGCTTCTATAGGCAGATTATTAACCCTCATTGATGAAACACTGATGGGAATGCGCATCATCAGATCTTTCAATGCCACAAAGTTCATCCTGGATAAGTTCAGTCATGAAAATGATGTATATCGAAGGGCAAGTATACAGGGCTTTAATAAACGGGAACTGGCGCCTGCCTTTTCTGAAGCTGCAGGCGTATTGGTTGTCGCTTGTATCCTGGTATTTGGCGGCAATATGGTCTTGCAGAATCATGAGGGTAGAGCAGGGTTGCAGGCGAGTTCATTCATTGCGTTCATTGCTATTTTTTCGCAAGTCATCCGCCCCGCAAAATCTATAGTAACGGCAATGGGCAATATACAACGCGGCGAAGCCTCATGCAATAGAATTTTAGAAGTTCTGGATAAGAAGATAGAAGTAGATGACCATCCCGGCGCTGTTGATTTGGAGGCATTCAAAAGAAGCGTAGAGTTTAAAGATGTGTCGTTTGCTTACAATGACAAATTGGTTTTAAAAAATGTAAATTTTAAAGTAAGTAAAGGCAAAACAGTTGCGCTTGTTGGCCCGTCAGGTGTTGGTAAATCAACTATTGCAGATCTTGTATTAAGATTTTATGATGCCACAACAGGACAGGTTATGATTGATGGTAATGATGTGAAGCATTATAAAATGGAATCCTTGCGCAACCAAATGAGTTTCGTAACACAGGAGATCACTTTATTTAACGATACTGTATTCAATAATATAGCACTCGGAAAGCCTGAGGCTAAACTTGAAGATGTTATTGAAGCAGCAAAAATTGCCAATGCCCACGATTTTATAAATGAGACTGAAAATGGTTATCAAACCACGATAGGAGACAGAGGTATACGTTTATCAGGCGGACAAAGACAACGCCTTAGTATTGCAAGAGCGGTATTTAAAAATCCTTCTATTCTAATATTAGATGAGGCTACATCTGCACTTGATACAGAGTCTGAAAAGCTGGTGCAGGATGCTTTAAATAAATTAATGGTGGGCAGAACAACTATTGTAATTGCTCATCGGCTCAGTACCATTAAAGAAGCCGATGAAATCATTATTTTACAAGGCGGAAGTATTGTAGAAAGAGGCAATCACTATGATCTTATTGAAACTGAAGACAGCATTTATAAGCGACTCACTTTGCTGCAAAAGATAGCCTAATCGTAAATAGCAGGTTTAGTCCAGGTCTGTTGCGTACTTAGCCACCATATCTGGCAGCGCTTTGTTTTAAAAGGCTTTTCAAGAAAATCATTGAACCGGCGTTGTGTGCCAGTTCAGCCAGACCCGGCGTAATTTGTTTTCTATCGAACGAAGGATGATACCAAATAGAATCGGCTATCTTTCAGCACCGAACAAGCTGTTGTACTTGTTGGACTGATCACCTTTTTGCAGAACTTATGTTCCCATTTCTTACGAGAATGTTGGTACCGGATTTCGTAGATATAGTGTTTTACGTTTTAGGCGCCGCCGTTTACTTGCTGACACAAAACCGGAGTAAACTTATCGGAAACGATAAACAGGATTCCAAACTAAGTATGAAAGAACGTGTATCCGCTCTTGATCTGCTTTCTTTGCATTTAACGCAAGGCGGGGAACTTCCGTACGGGATGTCAAAACAGAATAACCCGGTTTGAATTATTTTCCTAATCGGGTATTTTTTCCCTTGGAATCTCAACCTTCAATCGATTCATGATCTTTGATGCTGACAATCCGTGGGTGATTATAGACAATAACAGGGTAAAAGCTATTATAGCCCAAAGGTCTTCCTCCTGTCGGAAAAAAGCTTGTTCAAGTGCAAACGCGATATAAAAAACTGATCCCACTCCGCGGATACCCAAGAAGCTAATGGCAAGCCTTTCTTTCCGGTGTATTTTCAATCCAATGAGTGAAATATACCCTATTGCGGGCCGCACAACGAATATGAATAAACATGAAAATAAAACCATCTTCATGTTTAGCGGCGCCAAAATGCCCGTCACCAGAGCCCCTCCTAAAAAAAGCAGCAATATGCCCAGGAGTAGTCGCTCCATCTGGTCTGTGAATGAATGTAGCTCCTGATGATAGTCATGAGTTTTTTCAGTATGCCTTAATACAAAACCTGAAATGAAAACTGCAATAAAACCATAACCTTGTAGAACTTCAGTTATCCCATATGCACAAAGCGTAAGCGAAACGGCCAGGAACCCATCGGTAGGCTTGATTAGCCGATATTTTTCAGAGACGTTGAATACCAGGTATCCGGCAATCTTACCGCACACCCATCCAATAACTAATCCGGCAGCAACTTTATAAAGGAAATAAAAACCAAACCAGTGCAGAAGTGGCATTTGTTGTCCTGCAGCTGTGAGTGCAATTATAATAGCCAGCCATGTAAAGGGAAACGCCATACCGTCATTTAGTCCGGCCTCAGAGGTTAATGCAAACTTGGCCTCTGACTTAATCTTTTCTTCTGGAGGTCCGACCTGAACATCAGCAGCTAAGACAGGATCTGTAGGTGCTAAAGCCGCAGCAATTAAAACTGCCGAGGGAAATGCAAGGCCGAGCATAAAATATCCCAGCAAACAACAAACTACCATACACAACAACATGGTAAGGGAAACCAATCTTAATGGAGTTGACCAGTTTCTGAAGGTAAACCGACGGTCGATTTTTATACCAGTGCCCATGAGGGAAATAATGATAATGAGCTCGGAGAGATGTACTGTTAGTTCACGATGTTCCAAAGGAAGGGGTGAAGGCAAAGCATGAGGCCATACCGTATAAATAAGTGCACCGGCGGCAATATAGAAAAGTGAATAAGATATTCCCGTTCGCCTGGAGATAGCGGGCATGAACGCCATTCCAAAGCTGGCAAGCCCGAAAAGAAGCATCATCAAAATGTATTTATCCATATCGCTTAAAATTATTACATTCTACTAACAATGTATACTCGATATGGGCTACGAAAAGTGATAAAGGTGCTGAGGCTGGTGCGTACATCCAGTTTAATTGTTGGGTTTATTATTGCAGAATACGCACGACGGGTTTATTTAATAACTTAAATTAAATAAGGTATTGTTTATCGGTGCTAGTTTAAGACTGATATATTAGACATCGGTAGGATAACTCAATAAATATGCGGTCTAAGCATCTAAACAGTTAAGTGTAAGTATAATTTTCCTGCATTGCTCAAAATCTCACCAAATAACTTCGAAAGCTTGTTATCACAACTGTATAGTAACCAGCTACCTATGTAAACAAAGAAAGAGACATAACAGAAAGTTAACTGGCAAAAACAAAGTTTACTACTCACACCGGATAACTTTATCCAAGATTTGAAGAAGCTGTTTTTGGATGAATGAGAAATTAGTGTATGCAGTCAAACTATTAATAATGCAAAACTTTATTAAAACTTTTTGGGAGTGGATTAAATTTTTAGCTGCTGCTTTATTGGTGGCAGTAGTCGCGATCGTTCTGATAGGTATTGATAGCACTAAAACGCTTTTCTTTAATCACTTCAACCTAAAAACAAAGAAAAAGTTGCTTAAACATCATGAGCATTTGCAACCAATCACATATTGACCGCTTGCGTGAAAAAGGCATGGTACGCGTAGCTAAAGATTGGAAACCACGGACGAACAAAACAGACTTTGGAAAAGTGATTGGAAGTGTAAAAGCTTCGCTTCTTATCAACCGTACGGAAATTTAATTACTCTTCTTTCGCTTTTAGAATACCAGATGATAGCACGGCCGAACTTGTTACTTCTGAAAAAAGAAGGAACTGGAAGCTGAAGTTTACGAAACAGCCGGGTTAAAGGACATGCATAAAGGTGAAGTACTCTTTTTACGTGGATACGCTTACTATAATTTGTGGACTTTTTCGAGACGGCACCATTGAACTTGCAAAGTGTTACCGGCGAGGAGCAATTCACGCCACCAAGTACAACTGGCACCTAATACGAATATTGTGAATGTCTTTAGAGATAAGTGTCTGTAATTCTCCTTCAGTTAGTATATCTATTATCACTTATTTTTAGTCATCTTAAAACCAATAAAAGAGTACTTAACCAACCAACCATTTTTGAAACATACGTTGATTATTTTTCTAAGATTGCTGATATATTTTATGGTCGTATTGTGATTGCAATTCTGAACACTTTTCA
>JBDSRT010000368.1:0-4172 GCA_039929165.1 Ginsengibacter sp. | reverse complement strand
AACAGAACGGTGTAACCACTTATCTTTTGAGCGGCGACAAGTTAGATAAATGCAAAGCGATTGCAGATGAATTAGGGATTAAAAATATTTACGCCGAACAGTCTCCCCAACAAAAGATGGAAGTGGTAGCCGCCTTAAATAGTAAAGCACCGACGGCTATGATTGGCGATGGTATTAATGATGCCGCTGCTTTGGCAAAGGCAACTATTGGCGTATCCCTGGGCGAGGCTTCCAATATTGCTGTTCAAAATGCGCAGTTAGTGCTGATTGGAAATGGTTTAAAAAAATTGCCTTTTTCATTTTCTCTGGGTAAACAAACTTTTCTTACCATTCGTCAAAACTTATTCTGGGCATTCATATATAATATTGTTGCCATACCTGTAGCCGCCTTCGGTGTATTAACGCCCGGCTTTGCTGCATTGGCCATGGGTTTTAGCGATGTAGTGCTGGCCGCTAACTCTCTCCGTTTGCGCTGGAAAAAATTGATTTAGCCTTTATATCCTGTCTTCAAAAATCAGCATTCGTTTCAGATATTTAGTATCGTTGTATCACGGAAAATCTACAGCAAATATTAAAACAGTATTGGGGCTATGATTCTTTTAGAAGTATGCAGGAAGATATTATTACGTCTATACTTGAAGGCAATGATACATTGGCTATTTTACCAACAGGGGGCGGAAAATCTATTTGCTTTCAGGTGCCGGCGTTGGCTTTACCGGGTATTTGTTTGGTGATAAGTCCGTTGGTTGCACTTATGAAGGACCAGGTTGAAAATTTGAAAAGGCTAGGCATAAATGCCTTGTCTCTTAATTCTGCGATGGGTTTTGTTGAATTAAAAAAAACGCTGCAGAATGCCGCTTACGGCAATTACAAATTTTTATACGTTTCGCCTGAAAGGTTAGAGTCTGATCTTTTCCTGGAATATTTGCCGCTTCTAAATATCAATATTATTGCTGTTGATGAAGCACATTGTGTGTCTCAATGGGGTTATGATTTTCGGCCACCCTATTTAAGAATCAGTACCATTAGGGAACTTCTAAAAAACCCAACGCCTGTTTTGGCCTTAACTGCGTCAGCGACCAAAGAAATCCAGGATGATATTTGCAATCAATTACACTTCGGCGGTAAACAAAAACGTTTTCAAAAATCATTTGAAAGAGCTAATCTTTCTTACAGCATTTTTAACCTGGCCTCTAAACAAAATAAATTATTGGAGATATGCGCTAAAGTGCCCGGCAGCGGCATAGTATATTGTAAAACACGAAAGCGCACAAAAGAGATCGCTGAGCTTTTACAGATGAACAGCATGAATGCAGGATTTTATCATGCAGGCTTACCGCATGAGATGCGAATGATGCGGCAGGAAAGTTGGATCAAAAGCGAAACGAGAATCATGGTTTGCACAAATGCATTCGGGATGGGCATTGATAAAAGCGATGTCAGGTTTGTTGTGCATTACGATGTGCCTGATGCCCTGGAAAATTATTACCAGGAAGCTGGCCGTGCCGGGCGTGATGAAAAAAAAGCTTATGCTGTTTTGCTTTATCTTGATAATGAAATTAAAGAGCTTAAAAAGCAAACGGAGCTTAAATACCCGCCTTTAGCAGAAATAAAAAACGTGTACAAATCCCTGGCAAATTACTTTCAGCTTGCTGCCGGTGGCGGAGAGGGCATCTCTTTCGATTTTGAAATCGCAGACTTTATCAAGAAATTTAAGCTGGGCAGTATCTCAACTTTAAACGCCATAAAAGCACTTGCACAGGAAAACCTCATCAGCTATAGCGAACAATTTTATAAACCGGCAACCGCCTTTTTTACCACAACAAAAGCTGAGTTGGAATCGTTCGAAATTTCTCACGCTGATTTATCTCCCATTATTAAAGGCTTATTAAGAACCCATGAGGGCATTTTCGACTATCCAGCTTTTTTAAACATTAGCCAATTGGCTGCTTTTATTAACTTGAATGAAAACGATGTTCTAGCAAGCCTGCAGACACTAAAAAGTTTTGGTTTAATTGATTATAATCCTCAAAAAGATAAACCGCAGATCATTTTCTTGCATAACAGATCTGTTGTAGCAGATTTAAAAATTGAGACGGCAAACCTGAACAAAAGAAAAAAGGCTTATGAAGGCAGGCTAAATGCCATGATCAATTTTATTGAAAAGAAAAACAGGTGCCGAAGCCAGTTGATTGGTAATTACTTTAATGATTTTTCTATAAAACCCTGTGGCATTTGTGATAGTTGTCTTAATCAAAAAAACCTCATCATATCCGCCGAAGAATTTGACCGTATAAGAAATGATCTTCTCGACGTCATTTATAAAAAGCCGCTGGCAATCCATCAACTATTTCTTGATTTAAAACATTTTAAAGCTAATAAACTTTGGAAAGTGCTGGATTTTCTTCAGAATGAAGAAAAAATAAAAATATATCCGGATGGTTCAGTATCAAAAAGTGAGTAGCCTAAATCTCCTGAAAATTGATTTACGAAAGGGCTAAAAACAAAAAAGGGACCCAGATAGAAATCTAGTCCCGCTTTAAAATCCAATATCCTATGAAAAACCGAGACGAAGATAATGTGGAAATCGGTAATCCGCAAAATTTCTCGTTAATATTTTTTAACAGTTGTTAAATTTTCGAACAGCCTTACAATTAATCACTTACAGAAAATTTTACTCATGTGGTTAACTAAAACCAACTTGATTTACGGCGGGTTGTTCTGCCACCAAGGCCTAGGGAACCAAGAATTGACCGAACAATTGTAGTTCCGGCCGTTCTCACCATGCTTTTCACTATAGTGTTATTAGTAATTTGCTCAAAAGTGCTGGGTTCTGGTTTAGCGGTCTTTGGTTTAGTATTTGAGACACCAGGATTTTCTTCATGAGCCGCTGAAAGTTTTTGCGTCAATATTTCATAAGCACTGGCGCTGTCAATAGGTGTATTGTATTTCCTTAAAAGCTGAGAAGACGACACTAGCTGACCAATTTCATCATCTGTCAGCACATCCATGCGGCTTGCCGGAGTGCACATCATTGTTGCCGCTAATGGTGTAGGAATACCTTTTTCATTTAATAACGTAACCAAAGCTTCTCCAATTCCTAATTGTGTTATAAGATCTTCGGTCTTGTAAAATTTAGTTTCAGGATAATTTTCAGCAGTTTTCTGGATAACCTTTCTATCAGCGGCAGTAAAAGCCCGTAACGCATGTTGCACTTTTAAACCAAGCTGACCAAGTACACTTGCCGGTACATCCATGGGGTTTTGCGTACAGAAAAATATACCAATGCCTTTAGATCTTATCAGTTTCACAATGGTTTCTATCGATTGAAGTAAAGCCTGGCTTGCATCCTGAAAAATCAAGTGGGCTTCATCAATAAAAATGATCAATTTAGGTTTATCAAGATCGCCTTCTTCGGGGCAGGTTGCATAAAGTTCAGCAAGCAACTGCAACATGAAAGTTGAAAACAATTTTGGCCTATCCTGTAATTCGGTTACTCTTAAAATGTTCACCATTCCTCTTCCTCCATCATCAACCCGCATCAAATCGTCAACTTCAAAGCTTACTTCGCCGAAGAAAGCATCTGCGCCCTGTTGCTGTAGTTCAATCACCTTTCTTAAAATAGTACCGGTAGATGTAGTTGAAATGCTGCCATAGGTTTGTTGTAATTCTTTTTTGCCCTCATTACTGATGTATTGCAAAACCTTAATAAAATCTTTAAGATCGAGCAGTGGTAATTTATTATCGTCACAATATTTAAAGAGCAAAGCAATCACGCCGCCTTGTGTATCATTCAATCCTAAAATTTTTGTGAGTAACACAGGTCCGAATTCACTTATGGTTGCTCGTAGCTTTATACCTGGCTTGTCGCTTAGGCTTAATAACTCTACGGGGAATTTTTGGGGTACATATTTTAATTCCATTTTATTGTACCGCTCGGTGATCTTGTCATTTACAGCACCCTCAGCGCCAATACCACTTAAATCTCCTTTTATATCGAGTAACAAAACCGGCACGCTGGCATTACTTAACCCTTCAGTTATCATCTGAAAAGTTTTGGTTTTACCTGTGCCCGTAGCACCGGCAATCAGGCCATGTCTGTTAAGCGTTTTTAGCGGCAGGTAAATTTTTGCTTCGGGTACAACCTCACCATCAAGCATGCCACAACCAAT
>JBDSRT010000367.1:0-3868 GCA_039929165.1 Ginsengibacter sp. | reverse complement strand
GCGGATCAGTTATAATTGGCTCAAAGAATTTATAGAAGGTTTACCTGCCCCTAACGACTTAGGAAAAATTCTAACAGCTATCGGTCTTGAAGTAGAAAGCCTTGAAAAAATCGAGCAAGTTAAAGGGAATCTTGAAGGCCTTCTGGTGGGTGAAGTATTAGAATGCAGGAAACATCCCGAGGCAGATAAACTGCAGATTACTGAAGTAGACATACAAATCGGTGAAAACTTACAAATAGTTTGTGGAGCCTCGAATGTTGCAAAGGGCCAGAGAGTTGTAGTAGCGCCAGTCGGTGTACTGCTACATACCTTCTCAGGCGAAAACATCAAAATTAGTAAAGCGAAAATCAGGGGCGTTGAAAGCCGTGGGATGATTTGTGCTGAAGACGAAATTGGTATTAGTAATGACCACAATGGCATAATAGTTTTACCGGCTGCAACACCAGTGGGTTCAAAGGTGGCCGACTATTACAAACCTGCGCAGGATCATGTGTTTGAAATTGGCATTACACCAAACAGAGTTGATGGTATGAGCCACCAGGGCGTAGCCAGGGATTTAATGGCTTACTTTACTTATCATAATCTCCTGGTAAAATATATTAAACAACCCGCTAAAATCAAATCGGTACAAACGACTGGTAGCCTAATCAAAGTAATAGTTGAAAACGAAAAAGATTGCCGGAGATATAGTGGAGTAATAATTTCAGGCATAAAGGTGGAGCCCAGTCCTGCCTGGTTAAAGTTCCGTTTGAAAGCAGTTGGCGTAAGACCGGTTAATAATATTGTGGATATAACAAACTATGTCCTTTATCAAACGGGGCAGCCGCTTCATGCTTTTGACCAAAACGATATAAAAGGTGGCCAAATAAAAGTAAAAAATCTTCCTGAGGGCACTCCTTTTATAACCCTTGATGAAAAAGAACGAAAACTCTCCAGCGGAGACTTAATGATCTGCGACGGAGAAAACACGCCAATGTGTATTGGAGGCGTGTTCGGTGGCTTAGGCAGTGGCGTTAAGGATAGTACGGAAAATATTTTTTTGGAAAGCGCCTGGTTCAATCCAACAACGATCCGAAGATCTTCTTTAAAACATGATTTGAGAACAGATGCCGCTATAAGATTTGAAAAAAATGTTGACATCAGTAAAACAGTTCATGCGCTCTTTGAAGCCACTAATATGATTATATCTATTGCTGGCGGAAAAATTGAAGGCGATATTACTGATGTTTATCCTCAGGAAAGTGAAAAGAAAATTGTCAATCTAAAATATGATTATCTAAAAAAATTGAGCGGTAAAATTTATACTGCTGAAAATGTAAGTTCTGTTTTCACAAGTCTTGAGTTTGACATTCTAAAACATGATGCTGAAAGTATAACAGTAGCGGTGCCGTTACATAAACCAGATATAAGTTTACCCGCAGACCTGGTTGAAGAGGTTATGCGGATTGATGGCCTGGACAATATTGTCATCCCAAAATCAATCACGCTCTCGCCTGCTGTTGAAAAAGATGTACACGATTCATTTTTGCAGGCCAAAGTTGCCGGTTATTTAACCGGTTCTGGCTTTGCAGAGATCTTCACCAATTCCTTAACCAACAGCAAATATTATAGTGAGGAACAACTACAATCGTCAGTTCAAATCATTAATTCTATTAGTGTCGATCTAAATATTATGCGGCTGGGTTTAATGGAAACCGGTTTGGAATCTGTTGCCTATAATCTCAACCGAAAAAATAATGACTTAAAACTGTATGAATTTGGCAAAAGCTATGCTGTTGCCGACTCCGGCGCTTTTGAAGAGAATAATCTTTTAGGTATTTTTCTTACCGGAAATCATACCAAACAATCGTGGAAGGGTAAGGCTGACAAAACAGATAGTTTCGTTTTAAAAGGTATTTGTGAAAATATTTTTGCTTTATGCGGTTTAAAAGAATCTTGTTGGCAACCTTCACAACAAATAAAACTGGAAAACGGACTTATGGCGATCTCAAAAGATATTAAAATTGCTGAAATTGGGCAGGTCTCTTCAGCTACGTCAAACATGTTTGGTATTAAGCAGGCAGTATATTTTGCCTCCATCTATTGGGATAAAATCATTGAGCTTTCCGGGGAAACTCCACTGGCTTTTAAAGAAATTCCGAAATTTCCTGAGGTAGAAAGAGACTTGTCAATTGTTATAGACAAACAAATTCAATATGCGCAGGTTGAGGATGTAATTTCCGCTTGCCGCATAAAGAAACTGGCGACCACCAGATTGTTCGATGTTTTTACAAGTGATAAACTTGGTGATAATAGAAAAGCCCTTGCCCTCAGTTTTACTTTTATTGATAACGAAAAAACTTTGATCGATAAGGAAATTGAAGGCATGATGGCAAAGTTAATGGCGGCCTTTGAAAGCCAGTTAGGCGCAGAAATCAGAAAATAATCCGAGATGGTTGATGAAAAGCTAAAACACATCCAGGAGAAGCTACAGAAAGTACTTAAGAAACTTTTGGCTTTGGAAAAGGAAAATGAATGGCTGAACAAACAAAATCAATCCCTACAACAAACTGATGTTGCTAAAACTGAAACCATCGAAACATTACAGGAAAAGATAAATATATTACAGGCAGCTTCCGGCAATATGTCTCCTGAAGAAAAAACGCAGTTTGAAAAAAGAATTTCAAGCTACGTAAAGCAAATAGAAAAATTTATAGGCATGCTAAGCAAATGATATGTCAGATCAACTTATTCCACTCAATATTTTAATCGGCGATCGAACTTATAGAATTAAAAGTCTGCCTACTGATGAACAGCACATCAGGCAAACACTCAAAATAATCAATGAGAAAATAATTGAGTTCAAAACGCAGTTTGCCGGCAAAGACATGCAGGATTATATTGCTATGGTGCTGATATGGTATGCTACAGATGTAACCTCCAATACTAATAATCTAGACGACGTAGCGGTAAGTGAAATGCTCAATAAAATTGAACAGCAGGTTGATAAGTGCCTCGGTTAGCTATCAGCGGGGTCACGTCACACTTTTTATTACCTTCGTTCGTATTTATCTTCTGGCTGCGATTGTAGCAAAGCGGTGTCTAAAACGATTGTATATTTTAAATCATTAAAATAAAATGGAATTTTCAGCAATAATTGTAGGTATAATAAGTGTCATTGTCGGAATTGTTCTTGGTAAAATCATTTTCTCAAAAAATACAAAAAAACAGGTAGAAGAAGCCGGTCAGCAGTCAGAAAAATTAGTGTCTGATGCAAAACTGCAGGCAGAAACTCTTAAAAAAGAGAAAATGCTTGAAGCTAAAGAAACATTCGTGCAGCTTAAAGCTGAGCATGACAAGGAAGTTTTTCAGCGTAATCAAAAATTGAACGAAACTGAAAACAAGGCGAAGCAACGGGAACAATCCTTTCACCAGAAAGAGCAGAATGTTGAAAAGCTGGTAAAAGAAAACGAAACTATTAAGGAAACACTTAACCGCCAGATAGAAGTAGTTAACCAAAAACGAACTGAACTGGAAAAGCACCAGGAAGAACATATTCGCCGGCTCGAGAAAGTGGCAGGTCTTTCTGCAGAAGAAGCCAAATCTCAATTAATAGAAAGTTTAAGACAGGAAGCCCAAACGAGAGCTTTGGTAATTCAACAGGAAATAGTGGATGATGCCAAATTAAGAGCCAATAAAGAAGCCCGTAAACTTATTATACAAACTATTCAGCGACCGGCTGCAGAACAGGCTATTGAAAATGCTATCACGGTTTTCAACCTGGAAAGTGATGAAATAAAGGGCTCTATAATTGGCCGTGAAGGAAGAAATATCAGGGCCATAGAAGCCGCCACAGGTGTAGATCTGATTGTTGATGATACACCAGAAG
>JBDSRT010000366.1:0-2773 GCA_039929165.1 Ginsengibacter sp. | reverse complement strand
ATTTAACCGGCACGTTTTATCTTGGTCTTGGGCTGATATTGTCTGCCGTTATCTTACAAACACTCCGGGTATATTTAAAAAGAAAACCCCGCCTACAGCATGAAGCTATGCCACGTATCCTCGAATAATCTTTACAGATTTGATTGTAATATGGCTTCAAGTTGACTGGCAGTCATCGCACCTGATTGACGCCATAACACTTTCCCCTCTTTGAAAAGAATTAGTGTCGGAACGCTCTGTATGTTGAATTCAGATGCCGTCAGGCGATTTTTATCAATATCAACTTTCAAAACCCGTATGTTTTCTTTGTGGCCTTCAGCAAAGCGCTTTAGTTCCGGTGCCATTGTTTTGCATGGGCCACACCATTCCGCAAAAAAATCCACTAACACTGGTTTTTCGCCTTTAATTATTGCACTAAATGTTTCCATAATCTATTACGAAACAAAAAATGAACCAATGGATTATTATATCAAGTTTCTGCTTAAGAAAATCATTTTATAAGTTGTTTAATTTTGGCATTTGTTTATTACCTTTGCCGTCCGAAAAAAAGGTTATATGGCTAGAGTATGTCAAGTTACAGGTAAAAGACCCATTACAGGTAATACTGTTTCGCATTCCAACATTAAAACAAAGAGGCGCTTTTTACCAAATCTTCAAACCAAAAGGTATTATTTTGTTGAAGAGGATCGTTGGGTTACCTTAAAATTATCGACAGAGGCCATAAGGACTATTAATAAAAACGGTTTATTAAGTGTGATTAAGGATCTTAAAACCAGGGGCATTAAAATTTAATTTTACTATTTTATAATACTCGATCATGGCAAAAAAAGGCAACAGGGTTCAGGTGATTATGGAGTGTACCGAACATAAAACATCGGGTATGCCGGGTACCAGCAGGTACATCACTGAGAAGAATAAAAAGAATTCTCCGGAAAGGATGGAACTTAAAAAGTTTAACCCGGTTCTTAAAAAGGTCACTGTTCATAAAGAAATTAAATAATCCGACATCTTCAACGGGATGTCATCATATCTTATAATTAGCAATCATGGCAAAAGCAGCAAAAACGGCGATCAAAACAAAAGACCAAAAATCCGCCGCGGAAGCAAAAAACTGGACAAAGGTTGTAAGAACGCTTCGCAGTCCTAAAACCGGCTCTTATACTTTTAAAGAAGCTATTGTTCATAAAGACAAAATAAAAGAATTTTTAGCAAGCTGAACTTTGCTAATTCTAATTCAATAAGGCTATTCCGTAAGTGGAGTAGCTTTATTTGTTTTAAGGATTTTGTCAGCAGGTAAACCTCAACATTTTAATATGGGCTTATTTGATAAGTTATTTGGTAAGAAAGAACAAAAGGAAACTTTAGATAAAGGGTTGGAAAAAACCAAGATTGGTTTTTTTGATAAGATCACTAAAGCGGTGGCTGGTAAAAGTGTAGTTGATGAAGAAGTACTTGATGAAGTAGAAAATGCTTTGGTAAGTGCCGATGTTGGTATTGAAACTACAGTGAAGATTATTGAAGGAATTGAAAAACGTGTAGCAAGAAATAAGTATCTAAATACGTCTGAACTTAATAGTATTTTAAAAGCTGAGATCAGTGCTGCGTTTACTGATTCATCGGCAGATTCAAGTTATACAGATTATGATCTTCCTCCCGGTAATAAGCCACATGTTATCTTAGTTGTAGGTGTTAACGGTGTTGGTAAAACAACAACGATAGGAAAGCTCGCCAATAATTTCCGGCTCGCCGGTAAATCAGTTTTGCTTGGTGCGGCTGATACTTTCAGAGCAGCAGCGGTTGACCAATTAAACATCTGGAGTGAACGTTCACAAGTTCCTATTATAAAGCATGGCATGGGTGCTGATCCCAGCGCAGTGGCTTTTGATACGGTTCAGAGTGGTATAGCAAAAGGCACCGATGTGATATTAATCGATACCGCAGGCAGGTTGCATAACAAGACACACCTGATGGATGAGTTGAATAAGATCAAGCGAACGATAAGCAAATTGTTGCCATCTGCACCGCATGAAGTTTTACTTGTGCTTGATGGTAGCACTGGCCAAAATGCATTGGAACAGGCCAAACAATTTACTGCTGTTACAGATGTTACTGCCTTAGCAGTAACAAAGCTTGATGGTACCGCGAAAGGCGGTGTGGTGCTGGCTATTTCAGATCAACTTAAAATTCCTGTTAAGTTTATAGGTGTTGGTGAAAAAGTCTCTGATCTGTTGGTGTTCAATAAAGTAGATTTTGTGGACACGCTTTTTAACCTGGAGAAATAATTTCTCTTATTAAGATGAAAACAAAAAGCTTTAGAAAAAATAAGATCAATATTATCACACTGGGTTGCAGCAAAAACCTGGTGGATAGCGAAGTGATGAGTGGTCAACTCGCTGCTAATGAGTATGAGGTAGTGCATGAGAACACCAAAAGAGATCATGATATTGTTATCGTAAACACCTGCGGGTTTATCGATAAAGCTAAAGAAGAAAGTGTCAATACAATTCTGCAACAGGTTGAATTAAAACGTCGGGGTAAGCTTGATAAAGTGTACGTTACCGGTTGCCTCAGCGAAAGATATAAATCAAATTTGGAAGCAGATATTCCTGAAGTAGATGCCTATTTTGGCACCTTAGAATTACCTTCTTTATTAAAAACTTTAAATGCAGATTACAAAGCTGACCTGGTTGGCGAAAGATTATTAAGTACGCCATCTCATTATGCTTACTTAAAAATTAGCGAAGGTTGTAACCGTACCTGTTCGTTTTGTGCT
>JBDSRT010000365.1:0-6803 GCA_039929165.1 Ginsengibacter sp. | reverse complement strand
GGGCAATTTCGTAGATTTATTTTTTTGATATGAAGACATTGAAAATTCATCCTTTAGATAATGTAGCGGTTGCTTTAACTGATCTGCCTAAAGGCGAAACCATAAACGAAAACGGTTTTCACTTACTTTTGGTAAGTGACGTACTGGCGAAACATAAATTTGCTTTGGTTGATCTCAACACTAACGACAACATTACGATGTATGGCGTGTTGGTAGGTAAAGCGGTTGAGCCGATACAAAAGGGTGGTCTTCTTACCACTGCAAACATCCGCCATGCAACAAATGAGTACACAATAAAAGAACGCAAAGCCGAATGGCACGCACCTGATGTAACTGGCTGGAAAAGCAAAACTTTTAATGGCTATCACCGCGCTGATGGTTCAGTTGGCACGGCCAATCATTGGGTTGTAATACCAATGGTTTTTTGTGAGAATGCAAATGTTGATGTGATGCGTGATGCCTTTATGAAGGCGCTGGGTTATAAGCCACGGCAATCGCCGTATCAATCTTTAGTGGAAGAATATATCTCTTTATATAAAGAAGGAAAAACTGATGCTATTAAAACTTTACAAGCTACATTGCTTGAGGAAAAAAGTAAAGCTGAACGCACTTTTGAAAATATAGATGGTATAAAATTTCTCACACATACTTTAGGCTGCGGCGGTACACGCCAGGATGCAAGAGCGCTTTGCGGTTTACTGGCTGGTTACATTACACACGCAAATGTAGCCGGGGCAACAGTCTTAAGCTTAGGCTGTCAAAATGCGCAGGTTGATATTTTAAAAGAAGAGATCTTAAAAAGAGATGCTAACCTTGCAAAACCATTGATCATTTTAGAACAGCAGCAAATTGGTAGTGAAACAAAGTTGTTACGGGAAGCCATACGTCAAACATTTCTTGGCCTGGTAGAGGCGAATAGAAATGTAAGACAGCCTGCATCATTAAACAAATTGTGCATTGGCTTAGAGTGTGGTGGCTCTGATGGTTTTTCAGGCATTTCTGCTAACCCTGCTATAGGTTACACCTCTGATCTGTTAGTGTCCTTAGGTGGGTCTGTTGTATTATCTGAGTTTCCTGAATTATGCGGTGTAGAACAGGAGCTCACCGATAGATGTGTTGACGAAAAAAATGCTGAGCGTTTTATGGAACTTATGCGCAGTTACAACGAACGGGCTACGTCATTAGGGTCAGGCTTTTATGCCAATCCATCGCCCGGTAACATAAAAGATGGCTTAATAACTGATGCGATAAAGTCTGCCGGCGCTGCAAAAAAAGGCGGCACTTCTCCTGTTGTTGATATTTTAGATTACCCGGAGAAGATCACCAAACCCGGTCTCACCTTGCTTTGTACACCAGGCAGTGATGTGGAATCAACAACGGCGGAGGTTGGCTCGGGTGCAAACATTGTTTTATTTACCACGGGCTTAGGTACTCCAACCGGGAACCCTGTTGCACCTGTTCTAAAAATTTCTACCAACACCATGCTGTATAATAAAATGAATGACATCATTGACATAAATACAGGAACGATTATAGAAGGAGAAGAAACTATACAACAGGCCGGTGAGCGCATTCTTGATTATGTAATTGCTGTAGCAAGCGGCGATATAAAAGCCAAAGCTGATGCGTCCGGACATGACGATTTCATTCCCTGGAAAAGAGGAATTTCTTTATAGTTTATATGACACATATCAAAAACGTTTGTTTGTTATACCTGTTGATGAGTGCTACAGCTTGCAATAATACTGCGGATACTAAAACTTCCACAGAAGGTAAAGCATGGGCAAAAGGCACTTATGCTTATGACGCAGATTTTCTGAAAAAACATACACAGAAAGTTGTTGAATTAATGAGCAATGACCGCTCTTCAAGAATTTTATTGTCTGCAGATTACCAAGGAAGAGTGATGACCAGCACAGCTTCAGGCGATAGCGGCCTAAGCTTCGGCTGGCTGAATTATGACTTGATATCGGCGCCACAGAAAAAGAAACAGTTTAATCCTGTGGGTGGCGAAGAGCGTTTTTGGCTTGGCCCTGAAGGTGGTCAATATTCTATTTACTTTAAACAAAACGATTCTTTCAATTTTAATCATTGGCAGGTGCCGGCACTTGTTGATACTGTGACTTATGAGATTACTCAGTCAGATAGGACATCTGCATTGTTTAATAAGACAGCATCTGTAACTAATTATAGCGGCACTGTTTTCAATATAAATATTGAACGGAAAATTAGTATGCTTACCAAGGCTGACATTGAGACAAAGCTTAAGACTCCTCTTTCCGCAGACATACAATCAGTTGCCTATCAAACAGAAAATACTTTAAAGAATGTGGGTACAACAGATTGGTCAAAAGATAAAGGCTTGCTTTCAATTTGGTTGCTTGGCATGTTTACGCCAACACCTAAAACCACCGTAATTATTCCCTTTGCACCAATACCAGATGCAAGAAGTTTTATTACAGATAATTATTTTGGGGTGATACCCGCTGATAGATTAATTGTTAAAGACAGTGTGTTGTATTTTAAGTGTGATGGCAATTATAGGAGTAAAATTGGCCTCTCTCCCAAGATCGCTAAGCCGATGGCAGCTGCTTACGATTTTGAGCATAATGTATTAACGCTAGTGTTGCCAACTATCAATAAAGATGCAGCTTACTTAAATTCAAAATGGGAACTCCAGAAACAACCATATAAAGGAGATGTGATCAATTCGTATAATGACGGGAAGCTGGATAATGGTACACAAATGGGCCCTTTTTATGAGGTAGAATCATCATCGCCGGCGCTGGAACTAAAGGCTGGCAAAAGCGCAACATATACGCAGGTAACACTTCATTTGCAAGGGAGCTATAATTCATTGCGTGACTTAGTTAAAAATATTCTTCAGGTTGATCTAGATGAACTAAAACGATAAACATGCTTCTTTATAAATCTACACAAGGCGCTATTCTGCTGCATGACAATAATTATTACTTACTTATGGATGATTGGGATACGCTTGTTAACCAGACTGATTTATATAGTCATCTTCTTTCAACATTGGATGATAATAAAAAGATCGGACTTGGGCTTGCTAAAGGCTACATCAAAAAGGAATTATTGGTACCGATTGGTAGCCAGGAAGTTTGGGCAGCAGGGGTTACTTATTTAAGAAGTCTTGATGCAAGGAAAGATGAAGCAAAAGATGCCGGCGCTGCGGATTGTTATCAAAGAGTATATGATGCTGAGCGACCGGAACTATTTTTTAAATCCTTGCCACATCGTGTTGCGGGACATGGCAGCAAAGTTAACATCAGGAAGGATTCTGAATGGAACGTTCCTGAGCCCGAGTTAACGCTCTACATTAATTCTCCAGGCAAGATACAGGCATACACAATTGGTAATGACATGAGTTCCCGCAGTATTGAAGGCGAGAATCCGCTATATCTTCCGCAGGCAAAAATGTATGAACGCAGTGCAGCGCTGGGGCCATGTCTTTACATACCTGGAGAAACTATTTCTTTAGAGACAACAATTTCAATAACCATAAAACGTAGCGGCGTTGATGTGTTCGATGGTTCAATTCAACTAAACAGGATGAAAAGGAAATTGGAAGAATTGGCTGAATATTTATTTCGAGAAAATGATTTTAAACAAGGCTGTTTTTTAATGACCGGTACCGGCATTGTGCCACCGAATGATTTTACTTTGAAAGAAGATGATGAAGTTGAAATAAGCATTGAAAATATTGGCCTACTTTCAAACACTGTTGCCTATAGAAAGTAAAATTCAAATAAAAAGGTTCGGTTCTGAATTTCACCTTTAAGTTTTGACTTTCAATTTTCAGAATATACTCACATTCAAAAACTAACTCATGGCGTTTGCAAGTTCTCAATCTACTATAACCGTTGAACCGCAAAAGGGTAGTTATATTGTCCCATTAATATTAGTCACAAGCTTATTTTTTCTATGGGGGCTTGCTTACGGTTTACTGGATGTATTGAATAAACATTTCCAGGAGTTGTTGAACGTAACTAAAACAAGATCTACGTTACTGCAGGCCGCCTACTTTGGCGCTTATTTTTTAGTAGCCTTGCCCGCCGGTTTGTTCATGAATAAATACGGCTACAAAAAAGGCATCATCGTTGGTCTTCTACTGTACACGGCCGGTGCTTTATTATTCTTTCCTTCAGCACAATTTGAGAGCTTCAATTTTTTCCTCCTGTCTTTATTTATATTGGCGTCAGGCTTAACTTTTTTGGAGACCGCCGCCAATCCCTATATCACAGTGCTAGGCAAACCGGAAACATCTGAGTTTCGACTGAACCTTTCACAAAGCTTTAATGGCGTTGGTGCTTTTATTGGGCCTATCATTGGGGCAAGTCTTTTTTTTGCCTCTGGAAACGATGGTAATCTTGACACCGTTAAGTATGTGTATCTCGTTATAGCTGCTATTGTTTTTTTGGTAGCGTTGCTATTTTTGAGAACGCCTTTACCGGAGATCAAGGAGGAAAAATTAGTCAGCGATGTTGAACAGGATAAAAAACCTTTGTTTAGCCACAGGCATTTTACCGGGGCTGTAATAACGCAATTTTTTTATGTAGCGGCGCAGGTGGGTATAGCCGCACTTTTTATTAATTATTGTACTGAAGCAAGCTCAACAATCACCAGTGCGAAGGCCTCTTATTTGTTATCGATAAGCCTCATGTTATTTACTGCCGGTAGATTTGTAGGCACTGCTTTAATGAAAAAAATCGCACCAAATGTATTGCTTACTTTATATTCTATTATCAATATCCTTTTATGTATTGTAGTGGTAATGGGCAAAGGCATGTTTTCTGTATATGCATTGATGGCAGTCTTCTTTTTTGAGAGTATAATGTTCCCAACGATTTTTGCATTGGGGGTAAAAGATCTTGGTCATAACACAAAACGTGGCGCATCTTTTATCATCATGTCTATTGCCGGCGGCGCTTTTATGCCTTATGTGATGGGAATGCTTTCGGAGAAAACTACTGCTCAATCTTATATCGTTCCTTTATTCTGTTTTGTTATAGTGGCCTGGTACGGGTGGAAAGGATATAAACCAAATCCAGCTCGATAAATCAAAATTCTTTAACCGATTGTTTAGCTAAATAGTTCAACGTGCAATCAATGAAGCCGTTTGTTCTTTCTTTGTTAATGTTGTGTTTTACCGGTTTATGTGGTGGACAAAATAATGTTGATCATCTTATCGTGATCACGACTGATGGCTATCGCTGGCAGGAAGTTTTTACCGGCATGGATTCAGCATTAGCTAATCAATCCAAATTTAACCAACATGACAGCGCCGGTGTTTTTAAAAAATACTTCGCAAACACGCCGGAAGAACGAAGACAGTTGCTTATGCCATTCTTCTGGAAAACATTTGTAGCCAACGGGCAGGTTTATGGAAACAGAGCTCTCGGCAATAAAGTAAATACAGCCAACCCCTATCGGTTTTCTTACCCGGGTTATAACGAAATATTTACAGGCTATGCTGATACATCAGTGAACTCCAATGATTATCCGCCCAACCCACACGTAAATGTTCTGGAATATTTTAATGGCCTGGATAAATTTCGTGGCAACGTGGGTGTCTTCACTGCCTGGGAAGCTTTCAACCGTATTTTAAATGAGGAGAGAAGTGGGTTGCCGGTTGTTGCTGCGTTTGATACAACAGCGGGTAAGTCATTAAACGAGCATCAGCTGATCATTAATACCATGTTGGCAAATTCATACAGGCCGTTTAAAGATGGTGAGTGCCTGGACGTATTTACGCATTATGCCGCCATGGAATATTTAAAAACGTCAAAACCAAAAATATTATACATCTCGTATGGCGAAACTGATGAATGGGCACATGAAGGGCAATACAGAGATTATTTAAATGCTGCGCAACAGGTTGATAAATGGCTTTCAGAAATTTGGAATTACATCCAGATTGATCCTGAATATAAAAACAGGACTGCTTTGCTCATAACCGTTGATCATGGCCGTGGCCTGCTGAATAAATGGACTGACCATGGGAAGGATGTTGAAGGGGCTGATGAGATATGGTTTGCAGTGGCTGGGCCGGGGTTGCCGGTAAAAGGCGAGGTTAAAATGCCCATGCAACTTTACCAAAAGCAGTTGGCGCAAACTATGGCTAACCTCTTAGGGCTTAAGTTTACTGCCAATCATCCCATCGCCGATGGATTGATTAAGGTGTTGAAATAATGTGTGTCTAGCTTTTCTTTTTAAATGTAGGCGGTGATTATCTATCTATTATCTGCTTAAGATAATAGATAGCTATTCTTGCTAACGGTTGACCTTGCACCATACTTACAAAGTGGTGAAAATTTAATTGCAGCAAAGATTTTAAATGAAGGCGAGTGGCGCCCGGAAGTTCAAATATCTTTACGTGCTGCCTTTATTATACAAGGCAATACTACTTCTGAGCAAATAATTAATTCAAATGATAGCTGGAAGTGTATTCGTGACAGCAGTTATCAACCAATAAGACTTTCAATTCCTACTTATTATGTCGCTGGTCCGGGTGAACAAATCAACATGAATGGTAATATCAGTATTGGCAAAGTGGTAATTAAAATGATAAGTAATAAATTGAAAGAACAAAGGGCGGAGTAAGATGTAAAACTGCATAGGCATGCGAGCCTTCTACCCAAAAGTATAGCCAGGAAGTAGTCCTTCTCCAAAAACAACCAGTTTGCAATCTTTTATGCCCGCTTCATCTATCTGAGAAATAATTTTAAAAGTTGTGTGCTGCTTATTTAGCCAACCAGGGGCAATTTGAGAGATAGCTA
>JBDSRT010000364.1:0-4002 GCA_039929165.1 Ginsengibacter sp. | reverse complement strand
AAGCTATTGCGGTTCAATAACGTAATCCTTTTGCGAAAGTTAAGAGGCCTCCTTTATTGGAGGCTTTTTATTTATGGATAACCTGGCCCACATAAGCGCTTTATGGTGCGGTAGGGAAAGACCCAGGCCAAGTTCTAATCTTATGTGGGTTTCTACTCCTGCTTGATTCATACCATCAAACCGGAAGGGCCGATGAATAGCGAACTGCTGCTGATTGCTCCAACATCCAGCCGTCATGCCAAACCGATATTGTGCGTTCGATAGACTTTTCCAAAATGTAAGTTGGTTAGCTGTTGTACAGCAATAAATTTCATAATGTATTATTGCGGAAGTAGTAAAATCAAATCCTTAGTCAAAAAGAGAAATCAACACAGAATTATCCTTAAATCGTACTGAAAAAGGGAAGCCTTCAATTACAACCAACGCCCTTTGTCCACTTTTGTTTAAGTCCATTATTTCTATTGTTGTATCATTTGCGAACTCATTTGCAAGGTCAATGTGTACACAAGATTCTCCTCAATCGCCGATACCGTTAAGCAATTTTTGAGACGGCTTTTCTTTCTGATTTTTTTGTTCATTTTCAAAAATTGTCGTCTCATTATTTGATTCATCATCATTGTTCGTTAGATTAGTTGCTTGTCCACTTTTGAATTCAGTAACGATGGGGGAATCCTCTAACACTCTTGAATTTAATGTAGCTTCATTTGGTTTGTATTCGGGAATGAATCCATCATCTACTTCTATTTCAATCGGCTTCTTTTTAACGTCTTTTTCCACTTCTGATTTTTTGAATTTTTCATAGGCTGCGTATTCTTCTTTTGATGTGAATTTGCCTCCAATACGTTTTTCTATTGCTGTGATTTCGTCTGGTTTAAATTCAAGAAAAGTGGATAAAATACTATTTTGATAAGTACTTACCAGATCTGTTTTCGACTTAAAGAATTTATTAAAGAATATTGATGTTCACAACCTAATTTATAAGCAACTTCACCTGGTGTTATTTGAAAGGTCGTAAATTGTTATTTTCCAAATATCTTTGAACAGCACCACGGTATTAAACTAAAATCATCTTATGAGAAGTCCTAACTTACTCTTGTGCCTGCTATGCTTTTCCTCTTACGTTTCCCTGGCCCAGGTTGATAGTATGCCTGAAACTGCCCTGCTTATAAATTTTTCATTGGAAGAATTGATGAATATTAAAGTGGTAAGCGCTTCAGGCTATGATCAAAAGTTAAGTGAAGCGCCTTCAACCATGAATGTAGTGACGGCTAAACAAATTAAGGAAAGGGGCTATGAACAACTGGAGGATGCTTTGCGTGACATACCCGGCATTGATCTTATACATTTAAATGGCTATGTGCCTACGCTTATTTATTTCAGGGGCATGTATGGCGCTGAAAACCTGCGGGCCTTATTGATGATAGATGGCATACCGGAAAACAATATCATTGGCAGTAATGATATGGCCGGCCCGGCTTACAGCCTGCACAATGTAGAACGGTTAGAAATTATTTGGGGCCCCGCCTCTGCCCTGTATGGAGCCAATGCCTTTGGTGGCGTAATTAACATCATTACAAAAAAAGGAGGCGATGTAAACGGGCTGCAATACGAAAAAGGCTACGGCTCTTTTAATACCTCTGTAGATAAAATTTTATTTGGCGTTAAAAAGTCAAAGTTTGATGTAGCCCTTTCCGGCTCATTGTATAGCACCGACGGACCAAAATTTACTAACAGGGATCCGAACTATACTGCCTCTTACGTAGATAAAGCTTACTCTTTTAATGGCACTATCAGCTATGCTGCGGGAAAGTCAAAAACAACTTTAGGCGCACGCATTTATAACACACCGATGGGCTGGGGCACTTTTTTTAATAGTCCCACGCAATTCCTGGGGCTTCCGCCACAAGGCTATGGCAACAGGGGTATAATCGGGCTTGTAGCGAGGGATGTAAGAGGTGAAAAGTCTGGCCTGGAAGAACCTTTTTCACGCACTTTCTACCTGCAGAATTATTTTGCGCCAACCACTAAATTTAACCTGCTCTCCAGGATTTTCTACCGGGAAACCGGCATCAGTGAAGCTTCCTATGCTTACATAACGGTTGACGGCAGAAAATTATACCGTGTACCAACCACCAATTTTTCGAAGAGAGCAGAAGGTGAAATTATTGCCAACTATTCTCCTTCGCAGAAGCATCAGTTCTCTGCCGGTATACAGGTTTACCGGGATAATGTGGAGCAAGGCAACCGTAAGATAACTGTTGACTCCAGCACTGTTTACCTGCTTGATGGCCGGGATACCCTACTAAACCTTTACTCAACCTTTAAGCAGAGGCAGTTTGATATTCGTAATAATCTTGGCAGCTATATACAATATGTGTTAAACACTAGATTCCTGACGAAGACAAGCCTGACCCTTGGCGCCCGCTACGATTATAATAATTATTATGGCAGCCCCATCAGCCCACGCATCGCGGTGGTAAGCCAGCCAACGGAAAAGGTAACCTTAAAGCTTTTATTTGGAACTGCTTACCGTGCCCCTACCAATACCGAGATTTATCAGGCACCGCCAAATTTTAAATTGAAAACAGAGAAGATCAGAACCTACGAGGTGAATTTCATAAACCAGCTTAGCCCAAAACTTTTGGTACAGGTAAACGGATTTCGCAATGAGCTGACAGATGTTATCATCCGGGGCAATCTCATGAATCTGATTGAGGACAAGAACCCGGGGAAGATAACGATCAACGGTGCAGAAGAGATGGCTAATTTATCTTTTGCTTCGAACATTTCGGGCTTTGTAAACTTTACCTACCAGGACGCTATCAGCCAGAACCTGATCACAAACGTTAAGCGATATGTGCCCGGTATTGCCAAAGTTAAAGGCAGCGCTGGCCTGAGCGCTAATGTGCAGAATCTTTTTAATGTAAACCTGATTGGCAACTGGATTGGGAAACGCAGGGTGCCGTTCACAGATCCGCATGGCCCGGTGAAAGGGTTTTTTCTTACCAACGTTGTGGTGAGTGTACCAAAGATTTTTGATAAACTTGTGCATCCCAGCCTCAGCGTTCGCAATGTATTTAATGTTAATTACCTGGATCCTGGCTTTCGTGCAGCGGATGGTCTCATCTATTCCACTGTGCTGGAGCAGCCGGGTATTAATGCATTATTAAAGGTTGGTATCACTTTATAAAAGGCGTATTTTTTGCAATACCTAAATATTATTAAATCTTCCTTAAGCCTGAGAATGACAAAAAGAGTGCTGCTTCTGTTGATTTTCGTCATCGGCAGGGTGATAGCCGTAACAGCGCAGAACCCCAAACCAGAGGCAGATCTTAAGGCCGCCTTTATTTATAATTTTACAAAGTACATTGAATGGGCTACTCCCCTGGAGGAAGATTTTACCATCGGCGTAATCGGCACCTCTCCTATTTATGAATCTTTAATGCACATAGCCATGCTAAAGAAAGTAAATGACAAGCCCATAGTTGTTAAGCACTTTGATAACCCGGAGGACATTGAATATTGTAATATACTTTTTGTGGCACGAAACTCCGGCTATACCCCGATCACAATATTAGATAAAGTGCAAAGAGGAATGCTTACTATCAGTGAAGAAAGCGGTTTTGCCGCACAGGGTATAGCTTTTAATTTTTTTATAACTAATGAAAAACTAAAATTTGAAGTAAACACCAAATCTATTAATGCAGCCGGCTTAAAGGCCAGTTCACAATTGCTGAAACTTGCTACAATAATCAATTAAACGCTTAATTCTTTCCCCTGCAGCCTTGTTTAATTTCCGCGACATATCGATAAAAAATAAACTGATCTACATGCAGGTATTTACCAGCGTGATCGTTTTATTTCTTTGCTTTACTGCTTTTGTCCTGTATCATATTAAGGATTATAGAGAACGTAAGGCAAATAGCATGATCAGTCTTGCGCAGGTGCTTGGCACCAATAGTATTTCAGCCATCCAGTTCCAGGATAATGAGGCAGGCAAGA
>JBDSRT010000363.1:0-2619 GCA_039929165.1 Ginsengibacter sp. | reverse complement strand
GGTAAAAATATTGAGATTGTTATAGACAAGGCGTTGGCTGAAGAAGATGGCGACAAACGCCAGGGCTTTGCAAATGCTATCGCTTACTATATGAAATTGACGTACAGTAACTGGCACAAAGAGCTTGTACATGATGATACAATTCAAACTGAACTAAATACAATCACTAAAGGAGAACTTGAATTTAATAACAGGCCTTTTGTAAAACACCGCACAGATAACCGCAGTGAAGACGATTATGGCGGCGGCAAGTTCAGGAAAAATTTTAGCTCACGTAGTAATGGCAGGAATATGCCGGGCCGGGATAACAGAGATAACCGTGATGGCCGGAATAATAATAACAACCGCAACAAATTCAATAAAAAACGATACTAATATTCTCTTACAGATAATAAACCCCGGCATAGTAGTGTCGGGGTTTTATTTTTAATTACTTTACTAGCCAAAAAATTACAGATGGCTTCATTCGAGGTAACAGGTGGCATTAAGCTTAAAGGTGATATAACACCCCAGGGCGCTAAAAACGAAGCCTTGCAAATCATCTCAGCCGTGCTGTTAACGGCCGAAAAGGTAACGATTCATAACATTCCTGATATTGTTGATGTTAACCTTCAAATAGAATTGCTTTTTGAGCTGGGTGTAAAAATTAACAGGGAAACCCGCTATTCATGCACATTTCAGGCTGATGATGTTGCTGTTGATTATTTAAAAAGTGACGCTTATCATAAAAAAAGCGGTAAACTTCGTGGCAGTGTAATGTTGGCGGGGCCGATGCTGTCTCGTTTTAAAAGAGCTTTTATTCCCAAACCTGGCGGGGACAAAATTGGCCGCAGACGATTAGATACCCATATTATCGGTTTTGAAAAATTAGGTGCCGAAATAGCCTATAACACTGAAGATGCTTTTTTTCATATTACAACACCTGGGCTTAAAGGCACATTTATTTTATTAGATGAGCCAAGTGTTACCGGCACTGCTAACATACTTATGGCAGCGGTTTTAGCTGATGGCATTACCACAATTTATAACGCCGCCTGCGAACCTTATATTCAGCAGTTATGCAAAATGCTTGCATCAATGGGTGCAAAAATTTCAGGTATAGCCAGCAATAAACTCATAGTAGAAGGTGTACATAAATTGAATGGTACAACACATACAATGTTGCCTGATATGATTGAAGTAGGATCATTTATTGGCCTTGCGGCAATGACTCGGAGCGAAATAACTATAAAGGATGCCGGGCTTCAACATTTAGGCATTTTAACGGAAAAGTTTCAACAGCTTGGCATCAAAATGAATTTTAAAGATGATGATATCCATATCCCTGCACAGGATATCTATGAAATTCAAACTTATATTGATGGTTCCGTATTAACAATTTACGATCATCCCTGGCCGGGCTTTTCGCCTGATCTTTTAAGCATCGTATTGGTGGTTGCTACGCAGGCAAGAGGCAGTGTACTCATACATCAAAAAATGTTTGAAAGCCGGTTGTTTTTTGTAGATAAAATAATTGAGATGGGGGCAAGGATTGTGTTGTGCGATCCGCACCGGGCAGTGGTTGTAGGGCTTGAAAGAACACATAATTTAAAAGGAATAGTAATGAACAGCCCGGATATAAGAGCCGGCGTGGCTTTGCTCATAGCGGCTTTAAGTGCAGAAGGTAAAAGCATTATTCAAAATATTGAGCAGATAGATCGTGGCTACCAGAATATTGAGGCAAGGCTTAAGAATTTAGGTGCAGAAATTAAAAGATTGCCTTAATAATTGCTGTAATTCATGACAGAGACCTACAATAAAATGATCATAATCACTGCACCATCCGGGGCAGGAAAAACATCTATTACACATCACCTTATGCAGGTTTTTCCCCAACTAAGTTTTTCCATATCAGCCGCTACAAGGCTGGCCCGCGAGAACGAAAAAGATGGTGTGGATTATTACTTTATTTCCGAAACGGATTTTCATAAGAAGATATTGGCAAACGAATTTGTTGAATGGGAAATGGTGTATGAGGGCAAATATTATGGCACTTTAAAATCAGAACTGGAAAGAATTTGGAGCATTAATCAAATACCGGTAATGGATATTGATGTGCAGGGCGCTATTCATGTGCAAAAAGAATATCCTATAAATTCACTGTTTCTTTTTATTAAGCCCCCGTCGGTTGATGAATTGAAAAAAAGGCTGCAAAGCCGTGGCTCAGAAACGCAGGAAATGATCAATATTAGGATTAGTAAAGCCTCATTTGAACTCTCTTTTAAAAGTAATTTTCAGCATGTAATTTTAAACCAGAATTTAGCGGATGCTTGTAGTGAAGCTGAAAAAATTGTAGCTGATTTCATAAAACAATAACTCCATTCTTTTCAATTATTTTTGAACTATGGACTGGATAGCACTTATTGCAATGGCGTTGGCGCTTATACTGATCGGTTTTTTCTCCGGTATAGAGATCGCCTTTGTATCTGCCAGCAAGTTATCTGTTGAACTTAGAAAGAAACAGGGAAATTATAGCGGCAAGGTATGGTCATCATACATGGATAAGCCGGCGAGGTTTATCGGCACTACTTTAATAGCCCTTAATATTTTACTTGTCGTTTATGGTTTGCTTTGGAGTGA
>JBDSRT010000362.1:0-2953 GCA_039929165.1 Ginsengibacter sp. | reverse complement strand
TTTAGAAGTAAAGAAAGTGAGTTGGTTAAGTCAGTTGAGCCATTAGGTTTAAAAGAATTATTAGTACCGCCGATGATCATTGGGGATAGTACAGATTAAAAACGCATTCTATTGGATGTAAAAAAAGACATATTATGGAGAGTGTATCTATGCTTCCTGGGCATTACCGCCTTAGGCTTTGTTATAATTGGAAGAGTTTTCTATATACAAACGGTTGAAAAAAAGCATTGGCTAAGCCTAAATGATAAACTGCACTTAAAATATGTTGACCTCAACGCTGAAAGAGGGAGTATTTACAGCGAAGATGGTAACATGTTAAGTACTTCAATTCCGGTGTTTGATATCTATATAGATTTTGGTGCTGAAGGTTTAAGAGAAAAAGGAGGCAAAAGATTTTTCGATAATCTTGATTCTTTAAGCTATTCCCTGGCTGGACTTTTTAAAGACGCTACGAAAGCGACTTACAAAAAACGTTTACAGACGGCTTATAAAAACAAAGCCCGTTATTATTCATTAAAAAAGAAAATATCTTTTGATGAATACAAACGTCTTAGAGAATTCCCGTTAGTAAGACAGGGCCGAAACAAAAGTGGTTTCATTGCAGAAGTAAGAGATAATCGTGTTAACCCTTATGTGCTCTTGGCGAACAGGACCATTGGTTTATCAAGAGGCGATACCACAAAAAATGTTGGCCTTGAACGTACTTATGACAGTGTGTTAAAAGGCCAAAAAGGTAAACGTTTGGTAAGATATATGGCAGGAATGTATGTGCCAGTTGATGGTGCAGAGATTGATCCGGAAAATGGAAAAGATATCATTACAACCCTGGATACTTACATGCAGGACGTTGCTGAAAATGCGTTGATGAATATGATGGATAGCAACAGATCCCGACATGGCACCTGCATTGTAATGGAAACCGCTACCGGCAAAATTAAAGCTATCGCCAATCTTGGCAAGCGTCCGGATGGCAGCTATCTTGAAGACTTTAATTACGGAATTGGCAAAAGCACTGAGCCTGGTTCCATCTTTAAACTAGCCACTTTGCTGGCTTTGTTTGAAGATAATTATGTTGACACAAATAGCCTTGTAGATTGCGAAGGTGGGCAAAAATTATTTCACGGTTTAAGAATAAGGGATTCTCATTTAGGAACAAACACTATTACTGTAAAGGAAGCTTTTGCCAGATCTTCCAATGTAGCTTTTGCCAAGCTTGCAGAACAATTTTACAGCCAGCAGCCACAGAAATTTGTAGATCATCTTCATAAGCTAAGGCTTGACACTGCTACAGGTGTTGATATTATCGGCCAGGGAAGGCCATTAATTAAAAAACCTTCAGGGAAATTTTGGGGAAAGACAACACTACCCTTTATGGCGCATGGTTATGAAGAACTCATTACACCATTGCACATGTTGATGGTGTATAATGCTGTTGCCAACAACGGAAAAATGATGAAGCCATATTTGGTAAATGCTATAACCAGGCAAGGTGAAAACGTCAAAACGTTTGAACCGCAGATTTTGGTTGATAATATCTGCAGCCCTGAGACCTTGGAAAAATTAAAGAGTTGTCTATTAGAGGTTGTTGAAAGTAAGCATGGCACTGCACATAATTTAAAATCACCCGTATATTCCTTTGCGGGAAAAACAGGAACGGCTGTAACGGCATTAGATAATAAAGGTTACAACAAAGGCAATAAAATCTATCAATCTTCTTTCATTGGCTTCTTCCCCGCCGATAAACCGAAGTATAGCATTGCTGTGGTTATACAAAACGGCAGCGAGTCAAGACTGGCCTATGGCGGCGTAGTGTCTGCACCGGTGTTTAAAGAAGTGGCAGATCGTATTTATGCATACGATATAAAAGATCAGGATAGGTTTAATAGCCCAATGAAATATGATAGCATTAATTATGCATATCATGGTTACAAAGCTGACATTGCTAACCTGCTTGATGTGTTTAAGTTTAACGCCACAGATTCATCTACTGGCGGTAACTGGAGAACACTTAATCTATATAATAATAACTCCCTTATAAAAACAATGTCTTCACCAAAAAACAGTATACCTGATGTGGTGGGTATGGGTTTAAAAGACGCGGTATATATTCTTGAAAATAAAGGATTGAAAGTTAATGCAAGCGGTAAGGGAAAAGTTGTGTTTCAATCACTTGCGGCAAATACAATTATTAACAAAGGACAGATAATCGCACTCCAACTAAATTAATGGTTTTATTAAGCGACATACTATATAAGGTTAGTCTTCGCCAGGTGAGCGGTCCTGTGGTAGAATCAGTTACAGGGCTGTACATTGATTCACGCAAGGTTGAAAAAGGTTCATGCTTCATTGCCATTAAAGGTTTGGCAAGTGATGGTCATGATTTTATTGATGTCGCTATTAAAAACGGTGCGACTGTTGTGGTTTGTGAAGCATTGCCGAAAAACATCAACAGTAATATTCAATACATTGTTGTTGACGACTCTTCAATAGCCTGTGGAATGATGGCACATAATTATCATGGTCAGCCATCTCATAAAATAAAACTTGTTGGTGTTACAGGCACTAATGGTAAAACAACTATTGCTACACTTCTATTTAAATTATTTTCTGCAATGGGCTACCAATGCGGATTAGTTAGTACAGTACAAAATCAAATAGCTGACCAAGTAATGCCCGCAACGCATACCACACCGGATGCTATAAGCCTGAATAATTTGCTCTCTCAAATGGAAAACAAGGGTTGTACACATGTTTTTATAGAGGTGAGTTCTCATGCTTTACACCAGCATCGTGTTGCGGGTCTATTATTTTCCGGGGCTTTATTTAGCAACATTACACATGATCACCTGGATTATCACAAAACCTTTGACGAGTACATATCTGTAAAGAAAAGCTTCTTTGACGGTCTGTCTTCTTCGGCTTTTGCAATAAGCAATGCAGATGATAAACGTGG
>JBDSRT010000361.1:0-4323 GCA_039929165.1 Ginsengibacter sp. | reverse complement strand
CTCTCTTCATATCGCATATTAAATTATACCAGTTAGGTACAGAAATAAAAGTTTACAATAGTCCACTAATAGAAATCTACCATTAACTGGAAGCCATAGCTGTCATACTTCGTAATCTTCGCACTAGAGACGTCGTAAAAAAAAAGAGATCAGTGCACAACGTGATCAATTAAAAGAAGCTAATCTTGAATTGCAAAATAGGCAAACACAAGTAGTTCAACGTGAGAAGATGGCAAGCCTGGGAGAACTTACTGCCGTATAGCGGATGAAATTCAAAACTTATTAAATTTTGTAAAGATTTTTTCTGAATTAAACATAGAATTGCTGCCTGAGATTGATGAAGCCATAACAAAAGGCCACACTGCTGAGCAAAGAACTTACAGCAGACCTTAAGCAAAACTTGGAAAAGATCACACACCACGGCAAGCGTGCAGATTCTATTGTAAAAGGTATGTCGCCCATTCCCGGAGCAGCACCGATACTACCGAGATGACAGATGTTAAACGATTTAGTTGATGAATCTTTGCGCCTCACCTATCATGGCTTGAGAGCAAAAGACAAAACTTCTAACGCAGCTTTTAAAACTGATTTTGATAGTACTATTAATGAGATCAATATTATTCCGCGGGATATCGTCCGGGTGTTTTTGAATATTCTTACAAACACTTTCTACTCCGTTTCTGAGAAACATAGATAAATGCGCCAGGCAGAGAAAGCCACCAAAGAACCTTATGAGCCAATGGTTTCTGTTATCACTAAACGCATTGAAGATATGATTGAGATCAGATAAAAGATAATGGCCTCGGCCTTCCGCAAAAGGTTTTAGATTTCTCAACCATTTTTTACTACTAAGCCAACAGGGCAGGGCACAGGTCGTGGCTTATCAATAAGCTATAATATTGTAAAAGCAGATTGCGGCGATATACTGGTGAATACTAAGGAAAATGAATTTGCAGAATTTGTAATTCAGCTGCCTGCACTTAGTAAGAAAAGTTGGGTTAGCCGCAGTGATATTAATCACTTTGAACTCTGTGAAAGAATAGGTAACTTTTCCCCGAAAGCAAATTGTTCAGACACAGCTATTGAGAGCTTCTACTGCTTACCCTACGCAAAAAACACTTTTGAAAAATAAGGGAATGTATTGTTCATTTAAAGCGTTGGTAATTTTATAACATGAAAGCAAAAACGTTTACCGCTTCTTCAGTAGACGAGGCATTGAAAGCAATAAACGAAGCGATCAAAGTAGATTTCAAACCTACACTCGCTATGGTTTTTATTTCTATAAAACAAAACAACCACGCAATTTGTGAAGCACTTGATAAAGAAGGTATTGCTGTTTTTGGTTCTACAACCTCCGGTGAATTTATCGACGGCCACATTGGCGACGGCTCTATAGCAATTATGCTTTTGGAACTTGACCGCTCTACTTTTAAAATTGCTTTCCATGAAACAGGCTCATTAACTACAAAGGACATTGCAAAGCATATTGGCGAGGAAGGCAAAGCTTCTTTTATCAAACCAGCATTCATTGTGGCTTCCGGCGGCATTGCAACCGATGGGGAAGTTATTGTTGCCGGTATTGAAGAGGCTGTGGGCGCTGAAGTGACGATTTTTGGCGGCATGGCAGGAGATGATTTAAACCTTACTGAAACATTTGTTTTTTCAAATGGTAAGCTAAGTAACAATGCACTCGTGGCCATCATTTTTAATGAAGATAAGATTGCAATAAAAGGTATGGCTACAAATGGCTGGAAGCCTGTTGGCAATACAAGGGTTGTTACGAAAAGCAAAGGCAACCTCGTATACACTATTGATGATGAACCGGCACTTGATGTTGTAATAAAGTACATGGGTGTCACCATAGATCTTGATTCAAAAAAAGACGTGGTAGTGAACATCGGGGCTTATTTTCCTTTACAGCTGGACCGTGATGATGCGCCGCCTGTTATGCGGACGATAATGCTTGTAAACAAAGAAGACAGATCGCTAATATGTGCCGGCAACGTGCCTCAAGGCTCCAAACTTCGCTTTTCATTACCGCCTGATTTTGATGTGATTGATCATGTGGTGGAAGAATGTAATGATCTAAAAAATGTGGGAAGCAGGGAGGCTGATGCATTGCTTATCTTTTCTTGCGTAAGCAGGCATTTATCATTTGGCGAAATGGCCGGGGAAGAAATAAACCGCATTAAAAAAGTTTGGGATGTACCGCTGATCGGGTTTTTTAGCTATGGGGAAATCGGCCGGTCTATCAAAGGCAAACATGAGTTTCATAACAACACCTGTTGTATAGTTGTACTTAAAGAAAATTAATTATGGATCAGGATCTTCAATCAATTGTTGAGCGTTTAAATGCTTTGGATATCTCCGAAGAAGCCAGAGCTATTTTAGCCGAGGCATTAAAAAGTATTGATAAAAAATTCAGCCTGACCGACTTTAAATTAGCACGCACTGAAAAAGTAAAAAAAACAACAGGCATATTATTGGAAGAAACTATTGAAGAATTGCAACGCAAATCAAAAAGTTTTACGGAGATGACCATTCTTCTTAAAAATGCGCAGGAAGAATTAAAGTCTACAAGAAGCCAACTTTTGCAGGCGGAGAAAATGGCATCGCTTGGTGAACTCACCGCAGGCATAGCACATGAAATACAAAACCCTTTAAACTTTGTAAATAATTTCTCTGATGTAAATACGGAATTAATTGGTGAAATGCAGGATGAGCTCGACAAAGGCAATACGGCAGAAGTAAGAATAATCGCGGCAGATATTTTTGAAAACGAGCAGAAAATTAATTACCATGGCAAACGGGCAGATGCTATTGTTAAAGGCATGCTGCAACATTCACGCAGCAATTCCGGGCAGAAAGAGCCAACAGATATAAATGCCTTAATTGACGAATACCTGAGGTTGTCTTATCACGGTTTACGAGCCAGGGACAAGGCTTTCAATGCCACTTTAGAAACTGACTTTGAAAAAGACCTGCCTAAAGTAAATGTAATCCGACAGGATTTTGGGCGTGTTATTCTTAATCTTTTTACTAATGCTTTTTATTCTATAACAGAGAAAAAAGAACAGGGTAAAGATAATTTTGAGCCTACGGTTTCTGTAAGTACAAAAAAAGCAGATAAGCAGTTGGAGATCAGGATAAGAGACAACGGAGTAGGTATTTCACAAGCTATTCTTGATAAAGTATTTCAACCATTTTTCACAACAAAACCTACAGGCCAGGGAACTGGTCTTGGTTTATCATTGAGTCTTGATGTTATAAGGGCACATGGCGGAAGTATTAAGGTAGAAACAGAAGAAGGTACTTTCGCAGAATTCATCATTATGCTACCCCTGTAAAATGAATCAATGAATTAATAAATAGAATGTCATGAAGATATTAGTTGTAGATGATGAAAAAGATATAAAAATGTTGTTTGAACAGCGTTTTAGGAAAGAAATAAAAAATGGTGACGTGAATTTTATTTTTGCTTTTTCCGGCGAAGAGGCTTTGGGGTATCTGTCACAACATGTGCATGAAGCGGTTCTTATTTTGTCTGATATAAACATGCCAGGGATGAGTGGGCTGGAATTGCTGCAGAACATTAAACAGAAATTTGTTGCGCCTCCGACGGTAGTTATGATGATTACGGCTTATGGCGATGCTGAAAATTATAATACTGCTATGCGGCTTGGTGCTGATGATTTTTTAACTAAACCAGTAGACTTTAGGCTGCTGAAGGAAAAACTAAAACTTAAAATCTAATGGCTAAGATTTTAGTGGTTGATGATGAAACGGATCTTGAAGTGTTGATTAAGCAAAAGTTTCGTCAAAAGATCCGTGAACATAAATATGATTTTGTATTTGCTATAAATGGTAAAGATGCGCTTGAAAAACTGCAACAGAATCCTGATATCGAAGTGATGCTTAGTGACATTAATATGCCGGAGATGGACGGGCTTACTTTGTTGTCAAAATTAAAAGATCTTAATCCACTTGTAAAGTCTGTTATTGTATCAGCGTATGGTGATATGGACAATATCCGCACTGCCATGAACCGCGGTGCCTTTGACTTTGTAACCAAGCCGGTGAATTTTGCAGATCTTGAATTAACAGTTGAAAAAACGATAGCTTATACAAGCCAGGTGAAGAAAACACTGCAGGCTATTAAAGAGAATAATATTTTAAGAATGTATGTTGATGAAACGGTTCTCAACTTCATGAATAAAAAAGAATTTGAATCTGTATTGATGGCGAATGAAACTATTAACGCAACAGTAGTTTTCATCAGTATTTGCTACTTTACCAGCATTTCAGAAACAGAATCCCCGGATA
>JBDSRT010000360.1:0-3521 GCA_039929165.1 Ginsengibacter sp. | reverse complement strand
ACGCAAAGATCCGTGCTGAAACCATCGCCAAAAATGCAGGCAGTAAATTAGGTAAGTTAAAAAAAGCTACAATGGGTGTGTTTCAGATCACCGGCAAAAACAGTAATGAAGATTATAGTTATGGCGGTGCCTTTAATACATCAAGTAAAAACAAAACCGGCTCAATAACCATAAAAATGGAATTTGCCGCTGACTGACTATAGTTTTTTCTGCATAATATAATCGTTCATAAAATAACCGTTGCCAATATCAACATCTTCTTCTGCGACGATCCTGAAATTATGTTTTAAATAAAATTGTAAAGCCTTGTTATTGCGGTTAACATTCAACCGCAAATATTTGCCATCGTCTTTTTTAATAAGATCAATTACGTGATTTAAAAGCGCCTTACCAAAACCAGCACCCTGCTGTTTTGTTTGCACATACAGCTTATGAAGTTTATAAGTATCAGCGAAACCAGGCTCAGCAGAGAAAGATGCAAAGCCGCTGGGCTCATCGTTAAAATATAAAATTAAAAACTGGTGACTTTGATTCTGTATCTGTTTTTGAAGCGATGATGGATTGTAATGTAAATCAAGCATATAATCCATCTGCGTATTGCTTAAAATGTCTTTATAAGCCACCGGCCAAATGCTATGTGCTAAGGAATTAATAATTGGAATATCTTTAATACCTGCAGGCAAAATCTTCACCATTACTTCACCCTAATTTTTAATTCAGGGGCAAAAAAACGGCGGCTTAATTTATCCTGTACGATCACATCGAAGAAATATAATTCTTCATCTTTCTGTAGACTTTCTGTGATATTATTTTTCCAGAGATCAGGTAGGGGAGTGACTTTAAAGAGACTGGATACAGTTGTAAAAGCAATTTCTTTTTTACCCGATTGTTCATTTTCAATCACACTTTTCTTCTTATATAAAAATTGGTACGAAGAAACGGTATAGACATTATTTTTTGAATCAGTAACACGCAATGGTAAACCAACAAGTTGAGTGGCTTCATCAAGTTGTACCTGTGCCGTATCAAAGTTTTTACCAAGATATGTTTTGACAGCCGGCGGTTTAAACTTAGCAACCTGCGTAACCGTTCCCGGCTTTGGCCTGCCAGCAGCAACCTGTGCGACTATCGCCGTGTGAAGTATTGAAATACACAAAAAAGTGAGGAGCAATCTTAGTTTCATAACGCTGGATTTCTTTATTAAGATACGCAATAATTGCAAACTATATGCCTCCTTCTATCTGTTGCAGACTTTCCTGGATGGCTGCAATCTTTGCCTGTGTATCATTTTTTTTCTTAAGCTCTAATTCAAGCACTTCAGGTTTGGCGTTGGCTACAAATTTGTCATTGTCTAGTTTTTTTTCCAAAGAAATTATGAAACTTTTAAGGTGTTCAAGGTCTTTAAGCAATTTTAGTTTTTGAACGGACTGGTCAATTTTAGTTGTTGTTTCAACAAAAATCTTGTCGGTGTTTATAACAACGGCTATACCGTTTGATGCGTCATCAAATCTCAAACTTTCTGCGTTTACCTGTTTACGCAAAATAATATTGACTTCTTTATAAAGATCTTTATCATTGGTCTGAATAGCGAGGTCAATTTTATCGGCAAACTTCAATTGATTTTTATTTCTGACGTCCCGGATTGCTGTGATAGCCTGCTTTAATACATTTCCTTGTGTTAATATAGTTTTATTGCCCGCATGAGTTAGTGATACTTGTTTGATAGTAAGATCATTATTGCGCTCCTTCAATTGGTGATAAATCTCTTCTGTTATAAAGGGCATGAACGGATGCAGAAGTTGCATAAGTTCTTCAAAAAAGTATAATGTCTTTTCTATCTTTTGTTTTGAAAGCGATTGATTAAAGCCTGGCTTTATCCACTCAAGATACCAGCTACAGAAGTCATCCCATATTAATGAATAGAGTTGTTTCAAAGCTTCACTTAATTTGAACTGATCAATAAGCACAGCGATATTTGCTTTAACCTCCTTAAGCCTTTCATCAAACCAACTTATAGCGAAATCGTTTCCCGTATTTTTTTCATCTGCGCCTTTAATTCCAGATTTGTCTTGCCAAATCTTAACCAGCTTTAAAGCATTCCATAACTTATTATTAAAATTTCTGCCTTGTTCAAGACTTGCTTCGTCAAACAATAAATCATTGCCAGCCGGCGATGAAATCATGATGCCAAAGCGAACAGCGTCTGCGCCATACTTGTCAATCAACTCTAAAAGATCAGGACTATTGCCAAGCTGCTTGCTCATTTTTCGTCCTTGTTTATCTCTTACCATGCCGGTAAAATAAACGTCGGAAAACGGCTTTATATTTTTAAATTCCATGCCCGCCATGATCATTCTGGACACCCAGAAAAATATAATATCCTGGCCTGTAACCAGCACGGAGGTTGGGTAATAATAATTTATATCATCATTGCCCGGTGCCGTAATGCCTTTAAACACCTGTATTGGCCAAAGCCAGGAAGAGAACCAGGTGTCAAGTACATCTTCGTCCTGTTTTAATTCAGCGTTAGCTACAGAGTACTGCGCTTCAAATAATTCTTTTGCTTTTTCTTCATCTTGTGCAACAACAAATTTGCCATCAGCGTCATACCAGGCTGGGATCTGTTGGCCCCACCAAAGCTGCCGGCTAATACACCAATCTTTTACGTTTTCTAACCAATATTTATAAGTGGCTAAAAATTTTTCACCGGGATGAATATTTATCTCTCCACTGAGTACAGCCTCTAAAGCTGGCTGCGCCAACGCTTTCATGTTTACAAACCATTGTGTAGAAATTTTAGGTTCTACAACACTATTAGTTCTCTGGCTGTAACCTAATCTTGAATTGTAGCTTTGCTCTTTTATCAGAAGGTCTGCCTCTTTTAATAGTTCTATTATTTTTTTACGGGCTGCAAATCTTTCTTCGCCAATTAATATTGAAGCCTGTTCACTCAATGTACCGTCATCATTTAATATATCAATTAGAGGAAGATTGTGTTTAAGACCAATATTGTAGTCATTGATATCATGCGCCGGAGTAATTTTCAAAACACCTGTTCCAAAATCTTTATCTATATAATCGTCGGCCACAATGGGCACTGCTTTGTTGATTAGCGGTACAATTACTTTTCTGCCAATAAGATGGTTATATCTTTTATCAGTAGGATTAACGCAAACGCCGGTATCACCCATTATGGTTTCGGGACGTTGAGTCGCTATAGAAATATAATCATCGCTATCTTCCAATTTATATTTTACGTAATAAAGTTTGCTGGTAACATCCCTGTATTCAACTTCTTCATCACTTAAAGCCGTCTTTGCTTCAACATCCCAATTAATCATTCTTGCACCTCTGTAAATCAATCCTTTTTTGTAGAGGTCAATAAAAACTTTAATGACTGCTGCGTAATAATCATCATTCATTGTAAAGGTTACTCTATCCCAATCTACACTACAGCCAAGCTTAGCGATCTGGCTATAAATAATATCGCCATATTTTTCCTTCCACTCAAATGCATACTT
>JBDSRT010000359.1:0-6499 GCA_039929165.1 Ginsengibacter sp. | reverse complement strand
CTTTAACGCTTTATCCTATCTTGTTTCAACAAACATATCTAAACAAAATGATTACAAAAATTAGTAGCAAAGTGCGTTTTCTGTTTCTGATAATATGTGTGACCACAATATTTTCATGCAAAACCACAAAGGACGTGGTTTATTTTAACAACCAACCGGAAGGAGAATTTGCCATAAGTAATCCATTATCTCAACAACCAATTGTTGCTAATGATATACTTAGTATCTCAGTATCAAGCCTAAATCCTGAGGCATCTGCAGTATTTAACGGCGCGACCAACAGTGCTAAAACAACAACCAGTTACCTGGTAGAAAAAGACGGTAGCATACAATTTCCTGTTTTAGGCAAAATACAGACCGCCGGTTTAACTAAGGCTCAACTTACTGACCTTATAAGAAACACATTAATTGAAAAGAAACTTTTGCTTGACCCGATAGTAACTATCAACTATTTGAATTTTAGAGTAACTGTTTTGGGCGAGGTATCAAAACCAATGGTGGTACCCGTACCAAATGAAAAAATATCTCTACTTGAAGCCCTTGGTATGGCAGGTGATCTAACTATTTATGCACGGAGAGATAACGTGCTTTTAATTAGAGAGGAGAATGGCAAAAGATTAATCAAACGAATTAATCTTAACGCAAGCGATTTATTTACGTCAGAATATTATTATTTGAAATCAAATGATATAGTATACGCTGAGCCGAACAAGACCAAAGTGTTCTCAACTTCTAATACAAGACAAATTTTACCAATAATTTTTAGCGGAATAAGCTTACTGGCTTTAGTGGTGTATAGATTAAGATAATAATAATAAATAAAATGAATTTAGACAAATCTCAGGAAGAAAAACAGTCCTCCTTTTTTGAAGATATAAGCTATAAGTTTTTGCCATACTGGCCACTGTTTATATTTCTCATGGGGTTTTTTCTACTGTTAGGTTGGGTCTATATTAAGTATACGATCCCTATCTATGGAAGTAGTTCTACAATTCTTATTAATGATGAAAAGAAAGGGGCTGATGAAAATAAAATTGAGGAATCATTGAACTTACTTTCCTCTAATAAGGTTGTTGAAAATGAGATTGAAGTGATCCACTCCAGAAAACTTATGGAAGATGTTGTAAGAGAATTAAAATTATATACGCCGACTTTCGAAAAAGAGAAAGTCCTTACAAAATCTGCTTACACAACTTCGCCTGTAGAAATTGAAGTTCAGGAACCCGACAAATTAATAGAAGTTTATGAAGTTCCTTTTAGGTTTAATGAAAAAAATAAGACTGTCATTTTTGAATCAAAAACTTATAAACTAGGAGAATATTATACAACGTCTTATGGGGTTCTAAAGTTCAATCCAAATCCAAACTTTCAAAATAACACTGATAATCCTCTTTTCTTTTCTCTTAGACGACCAAAGAATATTACAAATTCTTTTCTATCCAGCCTATCTGTTTCGCCAACGAGTAAGCAATCGAGCATAGTTAATCTTTTTTTACAAGATGAAGTTCCTGTAAGGGCAGAAAATATTTTAAATACTTTGATGGATAAATATAATCAATCTTCCATTGACTATAAGAATAATATAGCTAAAAGTACAATTGCTTTTGTAGATGACAGATTGAGAATTGTCCAGGCGGAGTTGACACAAGTAGAAAAGAAGATTCAAAATTATAAAACCAGTCAGGGAATTGTCGATATAAGTTCGCAAGGCAAAATGTACCTGGAAAATGCTGGTCAAAACGATCAGCGTTTATCAGAGGTAAATACGCAGTTAGCTGTTTTGAACCAGGTCGAAAACTACGTAACTAATAAAGACAAATCAGCTAGCATTGTTCCCTCAACTTTAGGAGTGAACGATCCTACATTAAATAAATTATTAGATAGGCTCTATCAATCACAGTTAGATTATGAACGATTAAGTAAAACAACGGCCGAAAACAACCCTATTCTGCAATCGATAAATGATGAAATTCAAAAGGTAAGACCAAGTATTCTGGATAACATAAAAAATCAAAAACTCAACCTGGAAACGGGAAGGAGCAGTTTATATAGCTCAAGCAAGTCTTTTAATGCAGCACTTTCCACAATTCCCCAAAAAGAAAGAGAACTTTTAAATGTTAGCAGAGAGCAGGCTATAAAGAATAATGTCTACTCTTTTCTCTTACAGAAAAGAGAGGAAACAGCTTTAGCATATGCCTCAAATGTAGCTAACATGAAAATTGTAGCCTCAGCTCAAACTTCCCTTACCCCCATTACGCCTAAGGCAAACATCATCTATTTGATGGCCATATCACTAGGCTTGCTGCTAGGAGCAGCTATTGTAGTATTTAAAGATCTGTTTACAAACAAGATTTTGTTCAGAACAAATATTGAAAATCTTACAAAAATTCCAATTATAGGGGAAATTTCAAACTTTAGTGAAAAAGGTAATTTGAAGGGCCAAAATAACCGTGCTATTCAGGAGCAATTTAGACAGCTACGTGCAGCAGCTGGCCTGTACAGTAAGGCTAATACAATTAAAAAGATATTATTAACATCAAGTATTTCAGGAGAAGGTAAAAGTTTGGTAAGTGCAAATCTTGCGTTAAGTTTATCACGGTCAGGGAAAAAAGTTGTCTTAGTTGATTTAGACATCAGACACCCGCAGCTTGAAAAGCTTTTTACTGTGCAAAATGAGGTTGGTATGGCTCAATATTTAGAAACAGAAATTCCCGAGTCAGAAATTATTCAAGTTTCTGAGTTTAATAATTTACACCTTGTCACTGCCGGTAGAACATCAGCAAATCCTACTGAACTTTTACTAAATGGCAAATTGTCAAGTTTTCTCACCTATTTGGAGCAAAGCTTTGATTTTATTGTAATTGACACTTCTCCTGTTGGGCCGGTTACAGATGCGTACATATTATCTGATTTCTGCGATTTGACTTTATATGTAGTAAGGCACAACTACACGCCGACATCTTATATAAAGAAATTGGACAGAAATATTAAATCGATGCCCCTAAAAAATGTTGCAATTATTTTTAATGGTATTAAGGCAAGAGGTTTCATAAATAAAAACTTTGGTTACGGTTATGGTTATGGTTACGAAAATAAAGCCAATGAAAAGTATCTGGTTTCCTAATTAATTTTGAAAACCTCTAAAAAATTTCTAGATAACCTCATTTTTTCTAAATCATTCAATAATCTAAGTTCTCTATTGTAATAACAGAATTAAGATTTTATATTTACAACAGAATCATTAATGCACTCCCCCAATATCACCATCTTCGAGGCATTATTCTTTCCATCCACGCATTGCTGGCTTATTTAATCCTTTTTGAAATCTGTTCAGTATAATTTTAATTTGAAATTATTTTACTGGCACTAGAATTGTTTAGTCTTTGTCATCCTATAAATTTTGTTGAGAATTTCAACAAAATCCAGTTAAGTCCAATACTAATGCATTTACCTCTTTGACCCATCTTCCGTTGAAATAAGCTGCTCTCCTCTTTGGAATACACGGCGTTGCCTTGTTATTTGAAAAACTGTCATCTTAAAAGGCTTAAACGTACAATTATGGAAATGAACTGGTATACAATTTATACAAAACCACAAACAGAAAAGAAGGTAGTTGACACATTACTTAGCAAGAAATTTCAAGCTTATTGTCCTTTAAACAAAATTGGACAAAGCTGGAACGACAAAAAATTTAAGGAAGAACCTTTGTTCAGGTCTTATGTTTTCGTGAAAGCAAGCGAGTCACAATTAGGTGAATTGAAAAAAATTAACGGAGTGATGAATTTGGTTTATTGGCTTGGTAAGCCTGTTGTGGTGAGTGAGGCTGAAATAACGTTGCTCAATAGATTTTCAAATGATCATTTAAATGTTAGTGTCGAAAAGACGGATATAAGCAATAACGAGAATTTCAACTCTGCGAATACAGCTTTTCAACATTATGGAGAGGATACCTCAACACAAAACAAAACTGCAAAAGTTTTTATTCCATCTCTTGGCTTTATACTTAAAGCAGAGGCGGAACAAACTAACGTCACTGTAATTTCTTCAGAAAATTTTTACAGGAAGACCATGTTTACTTCGTATAAGCTTTTTAATAAAGTGGCTGAATTTAATACTGCCCTTAGAGCCAGCTGGTAGATTACTTTTTACAAAAAAAGGTACTTTGACTATTTCAAAGTACCTTTTTCTATTTAATAGACCTTAGCTTTGCTTAAAGCCATTACTAATTTACTTTTTGCCTCATCCTAGTAGTAATTAGTCATCGTTTAATATTCATAGAATACATAATTTTTTTTTCACCTCATCGTTTTAAATCAAATAAGCTATATGCAATTTGACTTCAAAAATAATCTTATTGGGTATTATAGATTTTATTACAAAATAGTAGGCAACAAACTTCTCCTTTCGATTTTTTTAAGCATAATTGTTAGCTTTTTAGACGGTATAGGCCTGGCTATGTTCATGCCATTACTTCAAAACGTTGCAGATGAAAAAGCTAATCAGTCCCAGTCTATGGGACATTTGCATTATGTGACAGATGCTATTACAGGCATGGGATTCCCTTTAACTCTGGGAACTATTTTATGTGTCTTGGTTGTGCTTTTTTCACTAAAAGGCTTTATGAAATTTCTAGAATTGAACTACCAAGCTAAGATAATGCAGTTCTTCATGAAGAGGGTTAGGCACAAGCTCGTGGCTGATCTTCAGCAAATTTCCTACAGAGGTTTTTTAGAAGTGGATGCTGGTAAAATACAGAACACTTTTATTGCCGAAGTGCAAAGAATGTCCCAAGCTATTAAATCCTTTATGGAATACACCCGAGCTCTTTTTATGCTAATGAGTTACGTCGTGTTAGCACTATTAGCCAATTATCAGTTTGCTATTTTAGTGGCTGTTAGCGCCGGGTTGACAAATATTATTTATAGATATTTCTATAAAAGAATGAAAAATGCGTCGTATGAAATATCCAAAAAAGGTAATGATTTTAATTCTTTTATGATTCAGGCTATTAATTATTTCAAGTATTTAAAATCAACTAATTACCTGGTAAGATATTCCAAAAAACTAGGTGAAGTCATAAATAAAACTGAAGCTTTGAACAAAAGAATAGGTTATTACACTGCTGTGACTTCCGGTATAAAAGAACCCATGATTTTAATAATAGTTGCTGGTGTAATCTATGTTCAAATACATTTTATGGGAGGTAATTTAGGCTCTATCATTTTAAGCTTAATATTATTTTATCGTGCGCTCAATTTTTTAATGAGTATACAACAGCAATGGCAAAATTATATACAGAATACTGGAGCCATGGTAAATGTTTCGGAGCTACTTCAGACTATGGAAGCTCACAAAGAGAAACTAGGCACTTATGAGTTCACGAGTATTGAATCCAATATAATTGTTGAGAATGTTGAATTATCATACGGCTCAAATAAAATTTTAAATAATATTGAAATCATTATTCCGAAAAACAACACCATCGCTCTTGTGGGAGAAAGTGGCTCTGGTAAAACTACCTTAGCTAACATTATCATAGGTTTAATCTCACCTGATAAGGGTAAGATATTAGTGGACGGCACTCCTTTACAATCTTTTAATTTAAAATCATACCGTGAAAAAATTGGGTATATATCTCAGGATTCAGTGATTTTTAATGATGATATTTATAACAATATCACATTTTGGAGTGAAAAAACTAATGAAAATCTGAACAAATTCTGGGAAGTAGTAGAAGTGACTTCTTTAAAAACGTTTATTGAGAATCAAGCCAATAAAGAATACACTAGATTAGGAGATAATGGAATTTTAATATCAGGAGGACAAAAGCAAAGAATTTCTATTGCAAGAGAATTATTTAAGAATGCAGAAATTTTAATTTTAGATGAAGCAACTTCAGCTTTAGATTCAGAAACTGAACATATCATTCAGGAAAATATAGAAAATTTACATGGTAAGTACACAATAATAGTTATTGCCCATAGGTTATCTACCATAAAAAATGTAAATAGAATTTATCTTCTTGAAAAGGGTAATGTAGTGGTGTCTGGCGATTTTGATACTATGCTTAACGAATCAGATAAATTTAAAAGAATGGTAACTCTTCAGGGTTTATAAACGATTTAAATCCTACTTTATAATTAACTGATTTAGTTGTCTAATGTCTCATCACGTTGAATTTATTGGTTCTCCCGGTGTAGGTAAATCTACAATTTATCGGCATCTTGAGGAAAAATGGAATAGAAGTGCCAGTTGGATTCCAGATAAATATTTATTTCCCAGGCAGAAAAAGTCGATTTTATTTAAACCAAAAAAAATCCTCTCCTTAGGCTTTTCAAAAGACTTCGACAAAATTGATTTATTAGCGTTGCGTGAAGCAGGAGATAGATTTGTAGCACTCTATCCTGAATACATGGATGCCTGTTGGAATAATATACAAGCCAGGCAGAAAAAACACTTAAATGGTTTGGATTTGAGATTTGCAAAAACTAACTATTTA
>JBDSRT010000358.1:0-3155 GCA_039929165.1 Ginsengibacter sp. | reverse complement strand
ACTGCCCTTTTATGTGGCAGCAAAAATTAATGGGCAAAGATGATTTCTCTAAAATACCGAACGGCCACCCCGCCATAGAACACCGTATGGAACTGCTATACAGCGAGGGCGTACATAAAGGAAAGATTACATTGAACAAATTTGTTGAAGTGGCCTGTACCAACCCGGCAAAAATATTTGGCCTGCCAAACAAAGGCACCTTAGCCGTTGGCAGCGATGCAGACATTGTGATATTTGACCCTAATGAAACACATACGCTCTCTGCCGCTACCCACCACATGAATGTTGACTACAGCGCCTATGAAGGCCACGCAGTAACTGGTAAAGTGAAAAAGGTTCTATTAAGAGGAAGGCTTGCTATTGATGATAATAAATGTTTGATGGAGAAGGGAGAGGGGAGATTTGTGAAGAGAACCAAAACTAGCAGTGTCTGATTGTGTTGAGATGTAGTCGTATAATGTTGTTACTTAATAGGGCTGCGCTGTATATTTAAAAACGAAGCCTCCTTTGACAACTTTATTAGCAATTAGAAAAACATAATTTTAAGCAATAAGAAAATAGCTACGGGGGTGCGAGGCATCATTTCAATAGACAATTATTGCACAAAACGCATGGCAAAGTGGCTAAGACTTTCATAGAGTGAACAATGTGTTTTCAGGGAAGTAAATACTGTTTAAAGTTGAAAACTTAATTGGAATTTCTTGATGGTAAGTTCTGCAAATTAGCCTCCAACAGGTTAGGATTTTAGAACTTTCCCTTTTAAATTTTTGTACATATATTTAAATACAAATCGCCGTTATACAAACAGTCGTTTATTTCATTGATGAAGTAATTAAATATCCTGCTGGTGATACTAACATAGATTGAAGCTTGCAAATACTAATCTTCCTAACAATCAGGACTATGTTGGCTTAGTAAGTGTTTAAACCTGAGATTTTTAAGAATATTCTTGCATGACAAAACAGTTTTTTATAGTGCTTTTGAAGCTGCTTTTCGGCACCATGATTGTTTTCTCTCAAACTAAAAAAACAGACAGTCTTCTTCTCATTCTCAAAAACTCAAAACCTGATACCAACAAAGTAAATACACTAAACGCACTCTCTGAAGAATTAAAAAATAGCAACCCTGATTCAGCTATTTATTTTGCAAATCAAGCAATGGCATTTGCAATCCAGTTGAATCATAAAATGGGAATTGCTGATGCAAAATTAAATACAGCAAGAGCGTCAGCGAATCTTGGGCAAACTGAAGAGGGACTGAAAAACTGTAATGATGCATTAAAATTGTATGATCAATTGTCTGGTATAAGAACCAATGTTGATCAATCAAGAGTGATGCAACAAGAATCAAACGCTTACAACACAAAAGGAATTATCTACCTAATGCAGGGAAATTATCCTGAAGCATTAACACATTTATTTTCTGCTTTATCAATAAGGGAAAAAACGAGAGATAAAAAAGGGATTGCTGATACCGAAAACAACATTGGAATTATTTATTTGTATCAACGTAATTTCCCCGAATGCCTTAAGCACTACCTAATTTCTTTAAACATCAGGATCAAACTTGGAGATAAACGAGGAGCGGCCGGATCATACCATAATATAGGAGGTGTTTATATGGATCAGGGCAATTACTCTAAAGCATTACAAAATTATGGTGAATCCTTAAAATTTGCTAAACAAGCCGGAGATAGGGGAACGATGGCTAACATATACAGTAACACAGGATTTATTGAGGCGAAACAAGGAAAGTATGACGATGCGGTTAGGCATTTGCGCTCTGCAATAAAGATATTAAAAGAAACGGGCAATCAAGATGGCCTTGTTGCAGCTTATACCAATATAGGCCAGACTTTTATAAGACAAAAAAGATACACAGAAGCATCCAGATACCTGAACCAGGCTTTATCGCATGCAAAAGAAATGAATGGCTTATTGAGAATGCAAGAGATATATTCCGAGTTAACCATATTGGATAGCGCACAAGGTAATTTCAAACAGGCATTTGAGCATTACAAGTTGTTTGTTTATTACAGGGATAGCATGTTCAATAGCGAAAATTCAAAAAAAATAATGCAATCGCAAATGCAATTTGACTTTGATAAAAAAGAATCCTTTGCAAAAGCTGAGCAGAATAAAAAAGATATCTTGATAATAAGTGAACTCAGCAATCATAAAATGATCCGCAATTTTTCGTTTGCAGGTATTGGAATCGTGCTTTTTTTTAGCGGCTTTGGCCTTTACCGTTACCACCAAAATAAACAATTGAGTAAGCAACTCGCTTTATCCCTCACTACATTAAAACAGGCACAGGTGCTGTTGATAAAAACCGAAAAAGAAAAAGAAGCAGAAAATATCAGGGTGCAGATCAGTCGTGATATACATGATGAAGTTGGTGCAACATTGAGTGGTATAGCTCTGTTCAGTGAGATCGCCAGGCAAAAAATAAAACACCATCAGGATATGAGCGTACAGGGTTATCTTGAAAACATTACAGCGAATTCCAGGGAGATGATAGAAAAGATGAGCGATATTGTATGGACCATCAATCCGAGAAATGACAGCTTTGAACGGCTCATATCCAAACTGCAATCCTTTGCAATAAATTTATGTGCCGGAAAAGGGATTAAACTACACCTTAATATAGAGGAATCTATCCATAGATATAGTCCTGACATGCAGGTGCGCAAGAATTTATACCTGATCATGAAAGAGGCTATTAACAATGCCGTTAAATATTCCGGTGCAATAAATATTTATGTTTCTTTAAAATGTCGTAATGATGAAATTCATGTGACGGTCAAGGATGATGGAAATGGATTTGATGCGGCTGTAACCACAGAAGGGAATGGCTTAAACAATATGAGAGCGAGGGTCCGTGAACTACATTCAAAACTTACTATTGAATCACAAAAAGGAAAAGGGACATTGGTAAAACTGCAAATGAGATTTCACCCAAACGGGGGACAAACCGAGGTTGGTTAAATTCAGTTCTTTATAAAAAGTTAGCCTTGCCAATACGGGTTGCGATATTTGAGGACAATAAGCTAATGAGAAACGGCTATGAAGCTATTTGTAATGGTACAGAAGGCCTTCATTGTTGTGGCACTTTTTCTGATGCTAATGATCTTGATCTTAGAATCAAGCGAAGTA
>JBDSRT010000357.1:0-5630 GCA_039929165.1 Ginsengibacter sp. | reverse complement strand
GATCCATTACAATAATAAGACGTCGGCTGTTAATCTTTACCCCGGCACAAAAAAGTTAATCACAGCCTCAGAGCTCAATACAGTCGAGGCTTTGATGGAATACAACTTTGCAAACGCTATTCAAAATATTGCGGAAGATCACAAACCTTTAGTTGGGTACACCGTTTCAAATGGCGAACCCGTAGGTGCAAACGTTTATGATCTTATCGAAAATGTTTTAAGAAAAGACTATTCCCTGTTTACATTTAATATTAATGCAGAACCTGTTATTCCCGACACTTTTAAATTGTTGGTCATTGTAAAACCCAATATTCCTTTCTCTGAAAGTGAGAAAATAAAACTCGACCAATATGTAATGCGTGGTGGTAAAATACTTTGGTGTATCGATAGATTGCAAGCCGAAATGGATAGTCTCAGAGACCTAAATCGTGTAGTGGCTTATGATCGCAATTTAAATCTGGAAGATCTTTTATTTAAGTATGGTGTTCGCATAAATCCTGATTTGATTTTAGATCTGCAATGCGACTTTTTACCGTTTGATGTAAACGGCAACGGTCAATATGAATTTTTACATTGGAATTATTTTCCGCTTTTTCAATCGAAATCCAACCATTCCATAAATAAAAATATTGGGCTGATTGCAGGACGTTTTGTAAATACTATTGATACAGTTAAAGCGCCTGATATTGTAAAAACAGTTTTGCTTAGTTCATCGGCTAATAGTAAAACCATAAGTGCGCCGGCGTTAATAAGTGGCGATGAAAATCGCAATGCGCCAGAGGATGTAGGTTTTAAACAACATGATCTTCCGGTTGCTGTTTTACTTGAAGGTCAATTCAATTCTTTATACGCGAACAGGATGTCGAAGGCTTTAGTTGATTCGTTGGAGATTTTAGGTACACCGGTGCAAACCAAAGCGCTTAAACCAAATAAAATGATCGTTATTAGTGATGGTGATGTTCCGCTAAATAGTGTAGTGAAAGAGCAGCCATTGCCGATGGGAGTTAACCCCTATACTACTGAAACGCAATACCAGTATACTTTTGCCAATAAAGATTTCATGCAAAGTTGCATCAGTTATCTTATCAACACATCCGGTTTAAACGAAGCAAAGTCGAAAGACTATATTGTAAGATTATTGAATACGAGAAAGGTAGATGAAGAACGTACATACTGGCAGTTGATCAATATTTTATTCCCCGTTGCATTGGTCTGTATTTCCGGATGGATATATCAATACAGGCGTAGAAAACGTTTCGCCTCTTAAGTTGCAAAAAACTTATATGGGCTGCGCCTATCTTTGCGAATGTCATCTGATCAAATAACGTATCTAATTTTCGGAATTGTTTTATTGGTAGCAATTATATTTGATCTTGGTCTGCTAAACAAAAGGTCTCATTCCATAACAATTAAGGAAGCCTTTCTTCAAACCTCTCTTTGGATAGGATTAGCCCTGGCTTTCTGTTTATACTTATGGTTTCAAAACGGGAATAAGATAGCAATAGAATATCTGAGCGCCTACCTAATGGAGTGGAGCCTGAGTATAGATAACATTTTTGTTTTCATACTCATTTTTAGTTTCTTTAATGTAAAAACAGAATATGTTGGCCGGGTGTTATTGCTGGGAATTTTAATGGCAATTGTTTTTCGTGTCATATTTATAACAATAGGCATTGCGCTTGTAACCAAATTCGACTGGATACTTTATATTTTCGGCGCTTTCCTGGTGTATACAGGCGTCAGAATGTTTTTTGTTCAGCATGATGCAGAATTTGACCCCGAGAAAAATGTGGTTTACAAAATTATAAAGAAAGTTTTTCCACTTACAACTAAAGATTATAGTGGTAAATACAGCGTTATAATTAATGGTAAACGATTCTTTACGATGCTGTTTGTTGTGATAATCTTATTGGCTACAACAGATATTGTGTTTGCCTTAGATTCTATACCGGCTGTATTTGCTATTACAACTAACAAACTGGTGATCTACACCTCAAATATTTTCGCCGTGCTCGGTTTGCGTTCGTTATTTTTTTTATTAAAAGGCGCTGTCAGTAAGTTCGATTATCTGCAACAGGGCATTGCAATTGTTTTGATTTTTGTTGGCGTAAAAATGTTGATTGAACTATTAAATATACACATTCACACTCTTGTATCACTAGCGGTGATAGTGGTTTGTTTAGGCGGATCAATCTTATATTCAACTTATAATAAAAAACCTAACGTGCCCCCTAACGATCTACATCATTAAGCAGTTTTAATTGATAGTAAATATCGAATATACCGTTGAAGAGCTCGCCTCAATTACATTTGGCAAACTAAATCGGGGCGATTCCTTGCCTACTTTATCACAATTACTACTGGATAGCCGCAAAGTTGAAGAGGCAGATAAAACTATATTTTTTCTTTTACACTCATTAGTTAATAAAGGCATTGAGATTATAGATGATCTTGTTGAAAAAGGCGTTGCATGTTTCATAGTAAACTCTCATTTCCCTTTTCAAAAATTCCCTTTTTCAACTTTTATTATTGTAGAGGACGTTGTAAAAGCTTTACAGCAATTAGCCATCTTTCATAGACAGAAATTTAACACTCTTCAAAACGGAAAGGCTTTACCGGTAATTGGTATTACTGGCAGTAATGGCAAAACCATTGTCAAAGAATGGCTGAACACCATGCTTGAGGGAGATCATAATATAGTAAGGAGTCAAAAAAGTTACAACTCACAGATCGGCGTTCCCTTGAGCGTTCTGCAAATGCAGGCGTCGGATACGCTGGCTATTTTTGAAGCCGGTATTTCAACTACCGGGGAAATGCAAAAGCTGGAGCAAATGATCAGGCCAGATATTGGCATCTTTACTAATATTGGTACTGCCCATGATGAAGGCTTTGCTAACACAAAAGAAAAAATAAACGAGAAGCTGCAGTTATTTATCAACGCTGAAGTGATCATTTTTTCTTTAGATTATCCGAAGCTTCTTCCAAATATCCAGACATTCATAAAAAGCAAAAAAAGTATTTCTCTCTTTAGTTGGAGCCGGCAAAAAATTGCAACGCTTCAAATTATATCAATTCAGAAGTTTCAAAACCGCTCAAGAATCACTGGTGTTTATAAAGGCAAAAAAAACAATATTGAAATTGCATTTACAGATGATGCTTCAATTGAAAATGCTATCAATTGCTGGTGTGTGTTATTATTTATGAATTACACATCAGAAACTATATTAAAGAAAATGCAACTGCTTTTTCCGGTACAGATGCGCCTCGAACTGGAGAAAGGTATCAATAATTGTACGATCATAAATGACAGTTATAGTGCAGACCTTGTATCGTTAAATATTGCTTTAGATTTTTTACAGCAACAAACACACGATAATCACACTTTAATATTATCCGATATTTTACAAACCGGTAAAACCGAAAACGAATTATATGGAGCTGTGGCAAAGCTATTGCATCATAAAAAAGTAAATAAATTTATAGGGATTGGTAACGGCTTAATAAAACATCAGGATCTCTTTAAATTTATCCCACGCACTAACTTTTTCGATTCTGTAAAAACTTTCCAAAAAACTTTTAAAGCGTCAGACTTTTCCAATGAAATTGTCCTTCTTAAAGGTGCACGATCATTTAGGTTTGAACAGGTCAATCAATTATTAAAGCAGAAGGCACATCAAACTATACTTTCGATAAATCTAGATGCCATAGTTCACAATTTAAAAGCCTTTAAAAATACCTTGTTGCCGGATACGAAACTAATGGCGATGGTAAAAGCCTTTGGTTATGGCAGCGGTTCATTTGAAGTAGCGCAGGTGTTGCAGTACCATAAAACTGATTATCTCGCTGTGGCATATGCTGACGAAGGCGTAGAGCTGAGAAAGGCTGGCATCATCCTGCCCATTATGATAATGAACCCGGAAGAGAATACATTCAACACTCTCGTTGAGCACAATCTTGAACCGGAAATTTTTTCATTTGGCATACTCCGGGCATTTGATAAGTTTTTGCTGTCTGCTGCTATCATTAATTACCCCGTTCATATAAAATGCGATACCGGCATGCACAGGCTTGGGTTTCGGTTAAGCGAAATGAAAAAACTTGCTAATATTTTAAAACACACTAATCATTTTAAAGTAAAAAGTGTTTTTAGTCACCTGGCTGCAAGTGAATCTCCTGCTCAGGACGCTTTTACCTTGCAACAGTCTGCAGAGTTTAAAAGCTGTTGTGATATTTTAGAAGAACGACTAAAATATTCCTTTTTAACACACATCTCGAATACCTCCGGCATTTCCCGGCATCCCAATCTTCAGTTAGATATGGTACGGCTTGGTATTGGTCTGTATGGCATTGCCAGCAATAAGGCTATGCAAAAAAAGCTTCGCCATGTATCTACTCTTTCTTCTACGGTTGCACAGATAAAAAAAGTTTCTGCCGGCGAATCAGTAGGTTATGGTCGTGGCTCATTTTTAAAAAAGGATACACTTGTGGCAACTGTTAGAATAGGTTACGCTGATGGCTACGACCGCGGAATGGGAAATGGTGTTGGCAAGATGCTTTACCAGGGCAAACTTGTGCCTGTAATAGGCAACGTTTGTATGGATATGACCTTGCTGGATATATCAGCTATCCAAAATGCAAAGGAGGGAGATGAAGTGATTGTGTTTGGTGAAGACCTGCCGGTTGAAAAGCTTGCACAATGGCTGCATACCATTCCTTACGAAATTATGACAGGTATATCCTCAAGGGTAAAGCGGGTGTACTACCAGGAATGATAACAAACATTTATAACATTTACGCTGTAACCTAATAGCTTACGGCTATTGCTCATCTAACCTTATACCTCCTTTTTATTATCTTTGGCGCTCAATATTAATCTTTTGAAAGGCAGATCAGTTATTTTACTCATATTGTTGATTGTGGTGGTTGACCAGGCATTGAAGATTTACGTTAAGACACATTTTTTTGTTGGCGAGTGGCACCCAATTGTCGGTAAATGGGCAAGGCTTTATTTTATAGAAAATGAAGGCATGGCTTACGGCTTAAAATTTGGTGGCGACTGGGGCAAAATGCTACTAACGCTCTTTAGACTTGTCGCAGTTATATTCGGCGTTTTTTATCTTGCAAAAATCATAAGACAAAGACAGCATCCCGGGTTTATTGCCTGTGCATCGTTAATTTTTGCCGGAGCCTTAGGTAACTTGATAGATAGTATGTTTTATGGGATGATATTTGAAAACAGCAGCTCCTTATTTTTAAATGTGGCAAAAGCGTTGCCTGCGCATGGTGGTTATGCCGGTTTTCTACATGGTAAAGTTGTAGACATGCTTTATTTTCCCATCATCAGGAACGCTACATTTCCACAATGGGTGCCGATTTGGGGAGGACAGGATTTTGAATTCTTCCGTCCTATTTTTAATATTGCTGATGCGGCAATTTCCTGCGGTGTTATTACCATTTTATTGTTCCAGCGTAAATTTTTCCCAGTACAAAAAAAACGCCCTGATCTTAATACTGTTGAAACCAACGCCATTGTTAATGATGAAATGCAGGTTTCTTAATTCTTACCATATATGAAAATTTTAAAATCACCTGGCTTAATATTTTTTGCCATTCTTTTTTTAATTTCTTGT
>JBDSRT010000356.1:0-3380 GCA_039929165.1 Ginsengibacter sp. | reverse complement strand
ACGCTATCCTTAACAGTTATAGCTGAAGTAAAGCCTACACTGTTCCTGTCACCAATGGTTGCAAAAAGTTTTGTATTCCACCGGGTCTTTTCATTGATCTGGTAGTTGGCAATCAATGCAGGGGTTGTCCATGTTATTTGAAACCAGTTCCTGTCGCGGAAGCTTTGGCGTGCATCCTGGTATAAGAGACTGTCGGGTAAACCACCCGGTTGCTGGCTTCGCAATTGCTGGTGCATTAATTCTGCTGTTAAAGAGAATTTTGGTGTTAACCGGTACGTAACTGTTCCATAACCAGCATTGGTGTAATAGCGGCTGTTTTCCCGCCAGCCATTGCCATTGCGATGATCGAAAAATGAATAGTAGTTAACTTTCCCCTTCTTACCCCCAATGGCATTATAGCTATTGAATAAGCCATTGCTGCCGAGGGTTTGCTGGGTTTCGAATTGAAAGGGCTTTTCAATATCACTGCCATTTCGTAAAATATAATTTACCAGGCCGCCAAACTGGGGGCCATATTGTAAAGAGCCCTGGCCACGAACAATTTCAATTCTTTGTACTGCCTGCAGTTGTGGATTGTAATACGCTTCAGGATAACCGAAAGGGTCAGCGGCAATATCATATCCATTTTGACGCACATTAAATTCCCAGCTTCTGTTTGGGCTTAATCCACGGGCCGCAATGCCAATCTGTATACCGCTTGGGTCACTCTCCCATATTTGAATACCAGGCACCTTTGCCAACACCTGCCTCATAGTATTGGTTACTACATTGCCCTGCACATTATCTAAAACAATCAATGCATTTTTTTTACCTGCGTAAATATTAGTACCTACTATTTCAGGCATTTGCTGGTAGTCGCTCTTGCTGCCGCGGCCTACAATAGTTACTTCTGAAAGATATTTTGTCTTGAGGGTGTCTTTTGTTTTTAAAGAATAATGTACTGAAGGTGTATCTACCTGTGCGTATAACTTACTGCTTATTAAAATAAGTACTAAAACCCATGTTCTCATTACGTTAACTTTTGTTTGAGGCGCAAACGTAGACTCGAATTTTATTCATCAGTTACATAATCAGAAAAAAGAAGTAACGGATTTGGGAAATGTTATAAAACTCTCTTAGGTAGATAATTATTAAGAAAATCGTCATTTAAGTTCGCTCCGGCTTTCATTTAATGGAAGCGATACCTAATATTATTTTTCCATCACTTAACATTATAAGAATGAAAACGATCATATTGTTATTGATCGCAACGTTTGCAACATTTTCAATCTTCGCCAAAAAAGTAAAGCCGATTCTTTAGTTTCCAGTTTAGAAAATGCGATACATAATTGTATAGATGTGCCATGCATGCTAAGTTGTAAGTTCCTTTTCTAATTAATCTGAATTTTAACCTACAAAACTTCAGCTTGGTTCTTACAAGCACTTTCACCATTAATCTAATTTCATGACCTTTTTATTAGCCGGCTTGCCAACCGGTTTAAGCTTAGAGATTGTAGGCGTAAAATTTGTAGAGTAATCGAAAAATCGTAAATCTGTTGTTGTAAATATTTTAAATTAATTCTAAATACATAAAAAATGAGAAGACTTCCAGTCTACCTACTTTTAGATACTTCCGGATCAATGACCGGAGAACCGATTGAAGCTGTAAAAAATGGCGTACAGGTTATGATCAGTTCACTACGGCAAAATCCACAAGCAATTGAAACAGCTTTTATCAGCATTATTACTTTTGACAGTGTGGCTAAGCAGGTAGTGCCACTTACTGACCTGGCTTCCTTTCAAATGGTAGATATAAAAGCAACAGGCACAACTTGTCTTGGAGATGCTTTGCAAGTAGTGTCAAAGTGCATTGATGATGAAGTTGCTAAAACTACGGCTGAGCAAAAGGGTGACTGGAAACCATTAGTGTTTATTATGACGGATGGCATTCCAACTGATGACTGGCAGGTAGGTCTTGAAGAATTTAAGAAACGCAAAACTGCATACACTGTTGCCTGTGCCGCAGGAAGCAGTGCTGATGCCGAGCTTTTAAAACAGATCACTGAAAACGTCGTTAGCCTCGATACTGCCGATAGTCAAAGTATAGCAAAATTCTTTTCATGGGTGTCTGCATCTATTGGCGTAACCTCAACCAAGGTGGAAGATGCCGGTAAAGAAGTCACTGGTCTTGATCAGTTGCCACCGCCGCCGGCTGAGCTCAATGTTGTTGTATAAGACATATTTATAATTACAGAGATATCGCCATAATCAAAGTGGCAAATTAGTGTTTGCTTATGTCTGAAAAATTAGAGGAAACTATTCGTCATATTATAGAGAAGCCGGTTCCTGTTTTAAATGCCACTGTTGGTAAACCATACGAGACATTATTCGACTTTAAAAAATTTGGTGGAAAAGATATCCGTGCCTTTGAATTTTCCGGCCTGGAAGAAGTAGGCTTGCGTTACGACATTAAAACAAAACTGCTAACAGGCATGCCCATACAAAGTGGCGATCTTAAAATAATTTTGAAATTTAAGGTAGAAGGGGAAGCAGAAGACACTCCTTTTAATGAAAAGGTTTTCACCCTGATCATTAATCCTGATCCCAAAACATTATGGAAAAATCTTGAGAGTGATAAAGATGATCCATACTGGAAACAGGATGATGTAACTATGTTCTCTCCGATAGGTGACAGGCATATCCTGGTATCTTCCAAACGTGGCCGGTCACATGCAAATGTGGGTTCTTTCAGAGAAGATGATTTCGCTTTTAAAGATCTTCATAACGGCTGGAGCATAATAGCAGTAGCTGATGGGGCAGGCAGCGCCAAAGTTTCACGAAAAGGTTCTGAGATAGCCTGTGAGAGTATCGTCAATTATTTTCTTCAGCGCTCAAGCATTGAAGAGATGTTAGAAGTTGATGATCTAATGCTGGATTATGATCCGCAATCGCCCGGAGACATTCAAAATAAATTAAACCTTGCTGTTTACAACAATCTTGGAAAGGCTGTTTTTACTGTGCATAAGCAACTTGAAGAGTTTGCTAAATCTGCTGAGCTATCCTTAAAAGATTTGAGTTCCACCTTAGTTTTCACACTCTATAAAAAATTCGACCAGGGGTATGTCTTCCTGTCATTTGGTGTTGGCGATTGTCCCATGGCTGTGTTAAGTAAAGATGTATCAGAGGTTACACAATTAACCTGGATTGATGTTGGGGATTTTGGCGGTGGCACACGCTTTATTACAATGCCTGAAATTTTTAAGAGTGAAAAATTCGCCTCAAGATTTAGCTTTAAACTCTTAAAAGATTTTTCTTATTTGATGCTGATGTCGGACGGCATTTATGATGCAAAGCTAGTGGTGGAAGCTAACCTGGCTGACATTAAAAAATGGAAGGCGTTT
>JBDSRT010000355.1:0-6856 GCA_039929165.1 Ginsengibacter sp. | reverse complement strand
CCATATAGCACGATATTAGTAACTTAACAATTCTGTGTCACAAATAACTCAGCCACCAGTCTTTATATTGCCGTTTGTATTCGCTAAACCATTTGCAAACCGGGTAGAGTACAATCACAATGGCTATCCATATTAAATACACTATACCTAATGAAACCCCTTCACCAGGTATAACAAAATTAGGTAGTTCCTTTCCTTCATAAATACCTTCTGCAGTTGAATGTCCTCTTGCAAAAAACACCATAGTTGAAAAGAGATGGATTAACAAAAAATGCAATACATAATACAAGAAAGGTACACGGCCATACACCATTATGACGCGGCTCATACGGTTGTTTACATTTTGTGTGAATGCTAAGAAGAGCATTGCCAGCCCTACAGTCACACACATAAACAATAAAGAGGGCGGATACTTCATCAACTTCATAAATGAAAGAAAGGTGTACAAACCATCTTTTTGTGTTGACCATTTTAAAGGATCGCCATAACTGTTGGCATATCTTAACGCAAAATATAATAACAATAAAGCACTGCCAATCAGTATAAGCATTCTTTTCCTTTTACCGCCTTCAACTTTTAAGAACAATTTTCCAAAACAATAACCGAGTATCATCAACCCACACCAGGGGAGAAAAGGATAAAATACCATCAGGGTAAAGTGAGGTGAGAGTTTGTAGATAGACACTTTATGCAGAAGGCTATACCATAATGCGGGTTGTTGTGTTGATCCGGCTTCGTAATAATCTAATATGTTGTGCCCAAAAACTATGATAAGTCCAACCAAAAATATTACATTGAAGGGCAACCATATTAACAACCCGAGTACGATCATGCTTATGCCGATGGCCCAGATAACCTGTAGGGCTACAAAGCCAAAATGAATGTCGAAACTGAACTCAAGATTGATGATGCATATTTCAATAAGCACGAGCCACAGCCCTCTTTTGATAAGAAATACACTTAGCGCTTTATTCGATTTGCGCAAATGCTAAAAGTAAACGGATACACCGGCAAGAAAGACAAAGTTAGGCGCACAGAGGTGTGTGATCCATCTCGTAAAATACAGTTGGGGCGTTGTTGTGGCAAGATTCGTCGGGTCATCTGTCCAGGCGGTTACATGAAAAAAATCACGTGTGTGATCAAGCGCCATGATGACCATAATAAAACCACGCAGCAGATCAATTGAATTGATCCGGGCAGACTTATTCTGTGAGAAAAGATCTATTTGATCTTGCGCACCCTGCACAGTTATAGCTTGGCTCATCACATAAATTTATAAAAAATCAACTTTGTTTTGTCGAACTATAGCTAAAAGTCAGGCTTCACTATTCTCCGGGAGATCGCTTTTGGCTATTCCATATTCTGCAGGAAGCTATAGTTAAAGAAACATTCGTTGTATATCCTTTAAAACTATAATTTTAAACGTTTAACCATTAACAGCAAGTCATTATGAAATATTTTGTTTACATCAGCCTGATCACTTTTAGTCTGCTTAGTTGCTCAACGTCAAAAAAAAATACATCTAATGCCTGGATACCACTATTTGATGGCAAGTCGCTTACCGGCTGGAAAGTGGGTGAGAATGCGGAGACGTTTAGCGTTGAGAATGGCACCATCGCCGTACATGGCAACACAGCTCACCTCTTTTACGAAGGCGATATGCATAATCATGATTTTAAAAATTTTGAATTTAAGGCTGATGTAATGACGACGCCTGGCTCTAACTCGGGTATGTTCATTCACACCATCTTCCAGGAAAGTTCATGGCCAAATAAAGGTTATGAAGTGCAGGTGAACAACTCGCATACCGATTGGCGCCGCACCGGTAGTTTATATGCCGTAGATGACGTTAAAGAGGTGTATGTAAAAGATAATGAATGGTTCACCGAAACTGTGACTGTTCAGGGTAAGAACATTAAGATCAAAATTAACGATAGAACTGTTGTGGACTATAACGAACCAGATAGCGTAGCCCAAAAAGTGCCGGTTGGCGGCAAACGTTTATCCAGCGGCACCTTTGCTTTACAGGGGCACGATCCTAAAAGCAAAGTGTATTTCAAGAATATTATGGTAAAATCCTTGGCTGACTAAAAGACTATATTTAAGAATTTGCTTACTTTAAAGAAGTTAAATCTTTAGGTTTAGTATTTTCCTTTTTCAGGAAACGTGGTCTGTAATTTTTCGAACATCTTTTTGGTTTTTAGTATGCCGCTCTCATCATTCAAATCAAAATACCAAAAGGCTTCCAGTTCATATTTATGTATATAATTGTTTTGTGTATCGCCCTGTGATTTGTATTCAGCAATCACCCAGTCATGCACGATCATATAGCTTACTAAATCATAGAAACCAAAGGGCACAGTTCGGTCAAGTGTAAATACAGGGGTCTTTAGGTTCGTTTTACTTTCAGGATAACCGCTTAACCCATCAAACTTAAAAGCGGAAAGATCACGTTTATTAATTTCAATACCACCGAGCACTACCGGCCTGGTTTTGCCGGTCATGCGTTTTACAGCGCGTAAGGCAAGCAAGCTTGTCGATTTATGATGGCCATGCTGTTCAGCATCCGGCAGTAAGATGATTACATAATCATAAGCAGTACGTGACAGAATAAGATCAAGTTTTTTTTCGATAAATGGTACATCCCATTTTGTACCGCCTTCATAAGCTTTAGGATCTTGCGAATAAAAATCATCTACCTGGTCAAAAAAGAAGAAGTTACGTATTCCGATTATTTTTCCGGCGGCCATCAACTCCCGTTTTCGTATAGCGGGTAAGTAGGCACGCCCAATATTTGAATCAATTAAATTAATGCCATAATACTGTGAAGCCAGTTCTGTGTTGCGATAGCCGCCTTGCCCATCAGTCATCAAAGCAAGGTCAATTGTGCCTTTCAGGTCATGCACAATTTTATATAGCGTTACAGGGAAAGTAGTTTCATCATCGGGGTGAGAGGTCACGACTAATACCTTGGGACCATTATCTACCTGGCCAAATACTTTGGCAACACAAACAACAAAGCATAAAATTAGACACGATTTCATCATGATGTTTTATTGAAAATTAAAGGCTATAGCTTACTATTTAGATGTTATCCTGATCTACTTATTTGGTTCAAGGCTTTGGTCAGCCTTTTATTTGGTAACTGCTGTAGAATCATTGGTAAATATTAAGTCACTTTCGGTAAAGTAATAATTGTTAGCTTCCTTTAAGCCTTCAAAATGCATTTCTCTTTATTATTACCATTGGGTGGGCACATCATCCTGGTTGTAGCCAATAGTGAAAACGTAGCTATTACTGTCATTATAAAATCCTTTAAATTGATAGCACAAGCATCTGTACTAAGTAATCTGAAATAAAAGACTACAACATCATCAGCTTAAACATATCAGGTACTCATATATTTTACAAAGCCACGCTTGGCAATGGGTAGCAGCGTTTCTTCTAAAGGATAAGTTAAAGCCGTTGCTATATTGTAAACTGCGGGGTTAGGTAATTGCCGGCGATTGCGTATCAGCTCAGCTTTAATATTTTCAACTGAATTACTTACAGAGCGCCGCCAGCTTTGGATGAAGTCAGTGCGTATGCCGCGGTAACGCTCATCATGTTTCTCATAAATAGTGAGCTGATATTGATAAGCTACAGTTGTGTTGAAACGTCCATCACCAATAAGCAGGTAGCCTTCGCTTGTGTCAAGTGGAATAATACCAACAGGTTCGATATTTAGTTTCGCTTCTACATATTCATAGATCTCAGTGCCGTTCTGTATAGTGCTCTTTATTTTTTGCACCGCATAGTTAATAATCTCTTCCAGTTGTTGCATCATCTCATTATCTTCTATCATTTTATCATACACCAGTTGGAGTTTCTTTATGTTGACTTCGGTAAGTTGTTTAGGAAAGCTTTCTTCGAGAAAACGTCTATTCTCTCTAAACGCAATAATATTGTTGTAATGAAAAACAATATCAGCCAATTGCGGATAAAGTTTGTTCTCGTTAAAGTAATAGTTGACGTGTTGCAGATAAGCCAGCAGCGTATATTTTTTTAGTTCGAAATCAATATAGCCCTCGGCAAACCAGGTTTCAGATAATGACTTTACACTCATTGCGGTAAGAATTATACTTTGAATTTACGAGACAATCTTGTGTTTTTCCACGTCTAACCGTTGTTAATGTTTTATAGCACAACATTACAAAGTATCAACGTTAACAAGTAGGTTTTAGTGTTTAGTAACTTAAGCAGAAGGCGCTGCTTCAATAATTTATAAAGGCAGTATAACAATAAATTCGCTGCCTGTCCCGGTTTCGCTATTTACCTTTATTTCACCGCCATGGCCTTTTACAATATCATAACTTAAAGATAGACCTAAGCCAGTGCCAATGCCCGGTGCTTTAGTAGTAAAGAATGGTTGAAATATTTTTTCCCTTACTGAGTCAGGAATACCGGTGCCATTATCTTTTACTGAAATCTGTAGCTGCTCTTTTGTCTTTTTTGTACTTATGGTAACTGTTGGTGTAAAGTCACTTTGTGCCTCTTTAGCTTTAGCATTTACGGCATGAAAGGCATTGTTTACCAGGTTAAGAATTACACGGCCGATTTCCTGCGGTACCATTATCACCTTACCTGCCTGTGGATCAAAATCCGTATGCAATGTTGCTGTAAAAGTTTTATCCTTTGCTCTTAAACCAAGATAGGAAAGACGGGCATATTCGTCTGCCAGAGCGTTAATGTTTGTCAGTCTTTTCTCCGGTGTACCGGCCCTGCTGTGCTCCAGCATACCTTTCACTATCGCATCTGCTCTTTTACCATGTTGATTTATCTTTTCTTCGTTCTTAATTATCTCTTCAGATATAGCATTTACGGCATCATAGTTACCTTTCCTGTTTTCTTCTTTCAATTCATTAATTAGCTCTGTATTTACTTCAGAAAAATTATTCACAAAGTTTAAGGGGTTTTGTATCTCATGTGCAATGCCTGCTGTCAATTCGCCCAGCGAAGCCATTTTCTCTGATTGAATAAGATGAGCTTGTGCCCGTTTTAATTCCTGTAGCGCTTTGTTGGTCTGGTCACGTTGCTGTTCCGTAAGGTCTTTCTCTTTTCTAAGTAGTGTATAGGCTGTTTGCTTTTCACGATTATTTCTTAATAGAATAATAACAAGCCCAATAATTACAAGTAAAACAGCCAAAGCAACCGATAATATGATGCGTTGCAATTTTTGCTGCCGGCTTAAAGAATCGACCTCTACCTGTTTTTTTGCTACTTCGAAATTTGTGCGTAGATCCGCTATCCTTTGTAAAGCATCTTTATTTTCAATGCTATCGCGGTACAAAACATATTCTTTATAATACGCTAAAGATACCTCTGGCTTGTTTAGCTTTTGGTTAATTTCAGAAAGAAGAAAAGTTGCATCTCTAATTTGTTCTTTAAAATTATTTTCTTTAGCTAAAGTGAGGCTTTGTGAAGCATGTTTTAAAGCAGCTGAATCTTTACCTTGTTCGAGATAAATTTTTGCCAATGAAAGCAGATAATCGCATATTGGCGAATAATCGTTTAAGCTATCAAGAATAGGAATGGCGTTTTTAAAATTTTTCTCAGCGAGATTATTGTTGCCGATTTTCATGTAAACCATTCCCATATTGCCCAGAGAATAGGCGACGCCTATTTTGTAATCTATTAACTCAAATATATGCTTGCTTTCATCAAAGTAATATAGCGCTGAATCGTAATCATCGTTTCGCCTAAACTCATCTCCGGCATTTAGAATGGCAGAAGCGAGGCGTTTAGGATTATTTCTCGAGCGAAGAATCGCGATGGATTTGTTATAATAGATCATTGCACTTGAGTGATTGTGTAAAAGGCTGTACACATCCCCGATGGCACCATAGGCGCTACCTTCGTCCTCGATAGATCTTGCTTTTCTGGCAGCATCGGCGCTTTTAATGTAAGCATCCAACGCTTCGTTCATATTACCTAGTAATCTCTGTTTATTTCCTTTTTGCAAATAGCCTCTTGATAAAAACAAATCGTTTTTAAGGGTAGTTGAAAGAGATATGAGTTCTTCGGCGTATTGTAAGGACAATCTCAAATCCCGCACTTCATAGAAAGACAATGTTCTGAGTAACTCCAGCTTTGCTGTGTCTGGTAAATTGTTTTGTAAATAAATAACTCTAACACTATCTGCAATTTTTTGATTTTGGCCGCAAACATAAGAACTGCTAAAAGAAAAAAAGACAAGCAGCGGAACTATGTTGGCTCGTGAAAACATGTATTACTTAACTTGAATTTTCGGGTCAAAGGTATGTGGGTTACCTGCCTTATCTGTCCAGTCAATATTATAGTTTTCCTCTTTACCTGTTGCCTGGCTATCAATTTGCCCACCCCAATTTACTGAGTTGCCGCGACGACGAGGGCCATGACTAAACACATTTGGATTGTCTGGTTTTGCATAGATATTTGTAATGTCTTTAACCGTCTCCGCCTTTAGCAACCACTGCATTTTTGCTCCGGGGCTAATGCTGAATACATCTGCGGGGCGTCCATTTATATCTTCCAGAGTAAGCTGCCCGGTTGTAGAATCACTACCAGTAATTTTAATTACTTCAATAGAAAGCGTTTCATTTCCAACCAGGTGATTATGACAGGCTGTGAACAATGTAAGGAAAAGTAATATACAAGCCATTGTTGTTTGTTTTTTTATTAAGGCAAATTTCATATGGTGATTTTGTATACATTATAAATTCAAAGGAAAGAAGAATTGCAGGTCAACAAATTATTAATGAGAAACCATTTGGTCATAATAATCCTAATTTTCTGACGAGCCATAAATTTATATAGTAAAGTACGGCGCTTATTGAAC
>JBDSRT010000354.1:0-3230 GCA_039929165.1 Ginsengibacter sp. | reverse complement strand
GAAAAGATCCCCAACACTAAACCTTTTGAATAGCCTTTAAAGATGGAAAACAATATTACAAACACATAAATAATATCAATGACCATAATTAAATATTGACTTATCCCAATAATTTTTTTACAATGCCTGAAATGGTTTTGCCATCAGCAACACCGGCCAATTGTTTATTTGCCAGGCCCATCACTTTGCCCATGTCTGCGGCTGAGGAGGCACCGGATTGTTTGATGATTTCAGAAACTTTTTCTAAGAGTTCACTTTCACTAAGCTGTGTTGGGAGAAAGGTTTCAATCACCGCTATTTCCTCTTCTTCTTTTTTAGCAAGATCATCCCTTTTTTGTTCGTTGTAAATCGTTAGAGAATCTTTACGCTGCTTGACCAGCTTTTGAAGCAACTTAACCTCATCTTCTGTTTTTAAAACGCCACCTGCACCTTCAGCAGTTTTTGCGTTAATAATGGCTGCTTTAATTGCCCTTAAAGATCTTAAGCCGGCTTCATCTTTTGCAAGCATAGCCGTTTTAAGCTTTCCCATTACATTTTCTTCAAGCATCATATTAGTAATATTTTAAACTATTTTGAAACATTCTCATTTGCTAATTGGCTCTCCCTAAATTTTTTTTGAAATTCCTGGGAAAATTTTTTCATGTCACCGCCTAGTTCTTTATTATGTGTTGCTCTTTCAAAAGTATCTGCCATACCCGATAGCATCTGAAAATAGAAATCTGCCATTTCATCAACCATCATATCTTTTGTCCAAAGGTCAATACGCATAGCAGTTCTATCGGCGCCATCCCAAAATGCTAAACACATTGCTTTGGCTTTTTGTGGCTCAGGTGCGCTGCTTTCTGTTGCGCTCCAACTGATCTGTTCAGGAATTTTATTGATATCAAGTACTACATCAATTTTAATAGAAGATTGATTCATCCGTTTTAAATTTCACTAAAATTTTGATTGCAAAGATAACAGTTAGCCTAAAGCTTCAATGCCTTGCAGTATGTCTGCCGCTGACAGATTCCATGAAAAATGCTCCTGTCTTTCCTGTTGTTTAACCGATAACGCTTTTTTTAGATTTTCATCTTTATAAATCGTTATCATTTTATCGGCAATTTGATCAACATTAAATTCATCAAAATACAATGCAGCATCAGCAAAAATTTCTTTTGCGATTAAGGTATTTAGACATATAACATTTGAAGAAGTGGCTATACTTTTTAAAGCAGGATTGATGTCATTATTTTTTATTGTATTAAAAATAAATGCGTAAGCAGCACTAAAGATTTCAATTGGTGACACCTGATTAGCGTTAATGATTAATACATCACTTTTAAATCGATAATCTTTTACAACTTTTTCAAGTGGTACTTTATCATTATTATAATTTTTACAATATACCAATAGCTGCATTTTGCTTTTCAGTCTTTTTTTAAAGACTGAGAAAGCCTTTAAAAAGATCAAAAATTCACTGGTTGTTAAGCTGGAGTGAGCAATTAGAAAATAGGCATTGCCCTCCGTATATTTTGATTGAATGATTTGTTGCTGCTCAAAATGTAAATCTTTTGTAACATCATTTAAACCTAAATGGACAATCTGAACCTTGTCTTTTAAGACTTTGTATCTATTTATAATGTCTTTTTTGTCTTGTTCCCAGGCTGTATAAATTATGGACGCTTTTTTATACACTTTCTTTGCTAAATACTTTATAAAAAGTCCTTCAACCTTATCAGAAGGAAATTGCTGTAATGAAGATGTGAGCAAACAAATTTTAGTTTTTACAAACGCTGCCAGTAGAAGATCTGAGGTGATTATGATTTCTGCCTTTTCTTTATTAAGTATACGATTAATTTCCTGTATTAAAGGAAGTCTTCGCTTTTTTTTAAGTAAGATAGTAAAACAGTTATTGACAGCTTTGTAATTGCTTAAAACGTAAGCTCTTGACAGTAAAATGAAATGATGTTGCGGTGATAATGGAATGATCCGCCGAAGACATTCATGTAAAAAATTGCCAGGCTCTTCTTTTAATTCTTCTGTGTCAACAGCAATAATCATGAACAATTTATAAGAAGATCAGCCGCAGTTTTATTTTAAGACCTTAATTTTTACAGTCTCAATTCTTGTGTCACTCACATTCAAAATGTCGAATTGATAATCATCTAGGATGATGCGATCTTTTTGTTTCGGAATTTGTTCGTGCTGGCTAATAATATACCCAGACAGAGTTCCAGTTTCATCGCTATCCCGGAACTCAAGATCATATTTGTCCGTGATATAATCCAGCTCAAGTCTGCCGCTAAAAATATATTCGTCAGACGATAATTGTTTTTCTACAAAATCTTCAGGTGAATCATATTCATCTTTTATGTCACCAAAAATTTCTTCTAACAGATCTTCCATAGTAACAATGCCTGCTGTGCCGCCAAACTCATCAATAACCCAGGCAATGCTTTTACGCTGCTTACTAAATTTACTGATGAGATCTGTTGCGCTCATACTTTCAGGCACTGTTGGTATAGGTAACAAAATAGACCTGAGATTATCAGGATTTTTAAACATGTCAAGTTGATGCAAATAACCCTGGATGTTGTCAATGTTGCCATCATAAACCACAAGCTTTGAAAGCTTCGTTTCTATAAATTTTTCTTTTACTAATTCTAATGATGACGACATTTCAATAGCCTCGATTTCTTTGCGTGGAATAAGGCACTCACGGATCTTAACATCAGATAGTGATAACACATTTTCAAAAAGTTCATTGTTCATTTCAATGTTATCTTCTGTGTCATGTGTTTTGCTTTGTTGTACAAAATATTCCAGATCAATTTTAGTAAAAATCTCTTTTTTGTTATGCAGCTTAACACTAAATACATATTTTAAAATCCATTCTGCCAAGTCGACAAATATGGCAGCAATCCAGGCAAATAAGCCATAGAAGAACTGAACAATGAGAGTAATAATGCTGCTGCCTAAAATCACATCACCTTTAGCTCTAAAAAAAGCTTTAAACATAAATTCAAAAATTAATAGAAGAAAAGTTGAAGCGCAGGTTTCTACAGTAAGCTTTACATAAAAGCTGTCGATGTGCCAGAACCGCCAAAAGCCTTCCAAGATATCACTCCAAAGCAAACCATAAACGACAAGTAAAATATTAAGGGCTATTAAAGTAGTGCCGATAAACCTCGCCGGCTTATCCATGTATGATGACCATACCTTGCCGCTATAATTTCCCTGTTTCTTTC
>JBDSRT010000353.1:0-6833 GCA_039929165.1 Ginsengibacter sp. | reverse complement strand
CAGAAAGCAGTCTACGCATGAAATGAATTAAGGTATCAGCTATTGGTGCCGGCTTTTTCAGATTTTATAATCAAATTATCTATCAATCTGATGTTATTTATAGTAGCCGCAACGAGCGCTACCGATTTGTGTGCAGATTCACAGGTATTAATTGGCTGTAAAGTCTCTGCTTCTGCAATTTCTACATAATCAACTTTAAAATCTGCGCTTTCTAAAACAGAGACAGCTTGTTGTTTTAATGCTGCGACGCCTGTATGTTTTATACCGGCATTAATAATGTGCAGCGCATGATATAGCGCCGGCGCTTTTCTGCGATCATCGGCTTCCAGCCGCATATTTCGGCTGCTCATTGCCAGGCCATCAGCTTCACGTTCCGTTTTACAAACCACTATTTTAGTTTCGCTGTCCATCAATTCCAGCAATTTTTTAATTACCAAGCACTGCTGATAATCTTTTTGACCGGCATAAATAGTAGTCGGGTTAATCAACTGCAGCAAGCGCTTTACCGCCTGGCAAACGCCCTGGAAATGCCCGGGGCGATAACGTCCTTCCAATATTGTCTCTAAAGACCCTAGTTCAAAATGCTCGTCCTTAAAACTTTCGTTGGGATATATGTCTTTAGTGCCCGGTAAAAAAAGGACATCACATCCGTTTCTCTCCAAAACATAAATATCTTTTTCTATTGTTACCGGATACTTTTCAAAGTCTTCTTTGTTGTTGAATTGTGTAGGGTTAACAAAAATGCTGGCGACAGTTATAATATTTTGCTGCATGCACTGCCTTAAAAGTGAAAGATGGCCATTGTGAAGAGCGCCCATAGTAGGTACGAGCCCAACAGAATTTGAGGCCGACGCGTGCCCTGTTAAGTAGTTCTGAATATCTTCTGACCTCTTAAGTATTAACATCTTAAACTAATATGCATTAGTTGTAAATGTAAGTTAAAGAGAAAATAAACCTAACTTTGCGGCCTCGTAAAATTGAACCGTATTAACCTATTACAAAATGTCGGGTAAAAAAAGAATTCTGTTTATTGCTAATGAAATGTCTCCTTACCTTGAAGAAACAGAGTTTGCTGAAACAGTAAACAAGCTGGCTATCAAGGCAAATGATGCAGGAATGGAGATACGTTGTATTATGCCACGTTTCGGCCTGATCAATGAAAGAAGACATCGCCTGCATGAGGTGGTTAGACTGTCAGGTATAAATGTATCAATCGATGGCGATGATTATCCACTGGTGATAAAAGTTGCTTCTCTGCCTAACGCCCGTCTGCAGATATACTTTTTAGACAATGAAGATCTTTTTAAAAGGAAATCTTTGTTTCACGATGAGAACGAGAAATGGTTTGACGATAACGCCTTGAGAACTGTACTATTTTGCAAAGGCGCTCTCGAAACAGTAAAAAAGTTTGGCTGGCCGCCTGACGTTATTCATTGTAGCGGCTGGATGACATCGCTAATACCGATGTACTTAAAAACGGCTTATAAAAAAGAGCCTGTGTTCAGCAATTGCAAAGTGATCTATACAATAGGTCAGAATACTTTTAAAGAAAAGATGGGTAAAGATTTTGGCAAACTAGCCACTATTAATGCCAATGTAAAAGATAAAGACCTGGAAATATTTGCGGAAGGTGCTAACACTGCACTATTTAGGGGTGGTGCATCTTATGCTGATGCAATAACATTCGGCGCAGAAACAGTAGACAAAAAGTTAGCTGAGGAATTTAATAAGGTGCGTGGCAAAAAGGTGTTGCAATTCAATGCAGATTCAGATTTAACAGACTATTTACAATTGTATAACGACCTTGCCCAGGTTAAATAATTATAGCTAAAGGCTTATTCCTACACTGTTTTATGCGTTCATTTTTACTGCTTAGTCTTGTTTGCAATATTTTTATTATTTCAAGTTGTACTAAAATTGATAACACTACGCTAGGTGCCGGTTTAATACCAGCGGTAGATAACGTTAACACGTTTGATGTAAACTTAAATGTTGTTGCAAATAATTACGATAGTCAAAACTGCACATCAATATTTCCTACAGACAACCATGTGCTTGGCTTCATAGGTAATGATCCTTTATTTGGTAAAACTACCGCAGCCATATTTACTGAATTAAAACCTTCAAAATTTCCGGCTGTTTTGCCTGGCCTTGCCGGAGAGAGGCGTCTTGATTCTATTGTGTTAGTGCTGAGTTATAATGGTGCTTATGGTGATACATTAGCTGCTCAAAAAGTAGATGTGTATCAATTAAATACTTCAGGTTTTAAGTTTGATTCAAGTACATGTTCGCAACAAACGCATGACGAATTCTTATTGGGGTCAACCGTCTTCACGCCAGTTAGCTTAAAGGACACACCTTATCCCAACAATCAATTGAGAATAAAACTTGAGAATGCTTTTGGTGAGTCGTTATTAAAAAAAGATTCTAATAGCATTTATAAAAACGACACAGCCTTTAGAGATTTTTTTAGAGGATTTGCTATTGTTCCGGATACTTTATTTGGTGGTAATAACCTAACCTACTATAACCTTCTCGATACAGCCACAAAGCTTGCTTTTTATTATAAATATCCTCTAACGCCAACAACGGATAGTACAGTTGTAGTCAATTTCAGTTTTACTGCACTAACCGCCAGTGCTAACCCTATTTCTCATAACAGAGAAGGTGCAGAAATTACAAGTCATTTGCAGAAGCCTTCCGAAGGTGATGATGTAATTTATATTCAGACAGCGCCAGGAAGCCATGCACAATTAACCATACCCGGGCTTGATACCGTTTCAAACCGGATAATTCATAGAGCTGAGCTGATCATGGAACAGGTGTATTCTTCTACATCTTTCGATAATAATTTTCTTCCGCCCAACTATTTATATTTAGAAACAAAAATCTCTAATGACAGCCTTAAGCCGATACCTTGTGATTTTTATACAATATCAAGCGTTCCTGACTTATTAACTTTTGGCGGATCAAAGAAAAATGTTAAGGATATATTTGGCAATACAGTTGCTCAGTATACGTTTAATATGTCACGTTACGTACAAAAGATAGTTTCTAATGACCTTACAAGTTATTCTCTAAAATTAAGTGCTCCGGATTATTTAACTAACGACTCGATCTATCTAGATCGTTGCAGCCAGGCTATTGGCCCTTATAGTTACTTTGTCAATAATCCATCTTTCGGTCGTGTTAAACTTGGTGGTGGCAATAACCTTCAGTACCAAATGCGCTTACATATTATTTATTCCAGATTATAACATTACTGATCACGGTGTAATCATCATTTTAATAGTTTGCGTGTTCAGCAGTTTACAATTACTTTTGCGGCTCGAAAATTAAAGTTATGCCATACTTATTTACTTCAGAATCTGTTAGTGAAGGACATCCTGATAAAGTTGCAGACCAAATTAGTGATGCTTTAATTGACAATTTTTTGGCCTTTGATCCTCAAAGCAAAGTTGCCTGTGAAACATTAGTTACGACAGGACAAGTAGTACTTGCCGGCGAAGTAAAATCGAAAGCGTATCTGGATGTGCAGGAAATTGCCAGAGGTGTAATCCGTAAAATCGGTTATACCAAAAGTGAATATATGTTTGAGGCTAATTCTTGCGGTATTTTATCAGCTATTCATGAGCAGTCTGCAGATATTAACCAAGGCGTGGATCGTAAGAACAAGGAAGAACAGGGCGCCGGTGATCAGGGTATGATGTTTGGTTATGCAACCAATGAAACAGATGAGTACATGCCACTGGCTTTGGATATAGCCAATACATTATTGAAAGAGCTGGCAATATTAAGGAGAGAAAATAAACAGATCAAATATTTGCGTCCTGATGCAAAAAGCCAGGTTACACTTGAGTATGATGATAACAATAAGCCGGTAAGAATTGATGCTATTGTAATATCTACGCAGCATGATGATTTTGGCGAGGAAGCGCAAATGCTTAAAAAGATATCTGATGATATTCAAAAAATATTAATGCCGAAGGTTAAGGCTAAATATGAGAAGTACACACATCTTTTTGACAATAAGATCAAGTATCATATTAATCCTACAGGCAAATTTGTGATTGGTGGGCCGCATGGTGATACAGGGTTAACAGGTCGTAAAATTATTGTTGATACGTATGGTGGTAAAGGCGCCCACGGTGGCGGTGCTTTTAGCGGTAAAGATCCAAGTAAAGTAGATAGAAGCGCTGCTTATGCTACCAGGCATATTGCAAAGAATCTTGTAGCCGCCGGTATAGCAGACGAAGCCTTAGTACAGGTATCTTATGCCATCGGAGTTGCTCAACCTACAAGTATTAACGTAAAAACATTTGGTACAGCAAAGGTTGATATGACTGACGGCGAAATATCGAAAACACTTGCAACGGTGTTTGACATGAGACCTTACTTCATCGAACAACGCTTAAAACTTCGTAATCCCATTTACAGCGAAACTGCAGCTTATGGTCACATGGGGCGTAAAAATGAAGTAGTAACCAAGTCATTTTTTAGCCCGGATGGGAAAGAAAAAAAACTTAAAGTTGAGTTGTTTACCTGGGAAAAATTAGATCATGTTGCTAAGCTTAAAAAAGCTTTTAATATTAAATAGAATTCTAAATTTTTATAATCAGCCCTTTCAAATTTTGAGAGGGCTTTTGTTTTATAATACTTTTATAACGTGAGACAAAACAGAGCAAATTTTCAACATAAGCCAAGGCCTAAAAAGAGTTCACTAATTATCGGCCCGCAAAAAGTGCTCAACGCTTTGAGGGAGCATGAGCAGATAGACAGGATATTTATAGCTCATCAACATCAGATCAATGATTTTGATCAGATTAAAAAATTAAGTGAAGACCAAAGGATTCCGATCAATCGTGTACCTATTGAAAAGATAAATGGTTTCAATATACAGGAGCACGAAGGTATCGTTGCTTTAAGAGGCAAAATTCAATACCAGGATTTGCAACAGGTGATTTCATTTGTTGTGGAGAAAGGCGCCACACCCTTATTCATAATTTTAGATGGTATAACAGATGTGCGAAACATAGGTGCATTGGCCAGAACTGCCTGGTGTTGTGGCGTTCAGGCTATCATTATTCCTGATAAAGGTGTTGGTGCTTTAAACGATGATGCAATCGCCGCCTCTGCTGGAGCCCTTGAACTTATTTATGTTTGTCGTGTACAAAGCCTTACAGATGCTGTTGAAGAATTACATTTAAACGGTATAGAAGTTTTTGCTACAGATATGGAAGCACATAAGAATGTTTATGATTTAAATTTTACTTCCCCGGCAGCCATTATTATGGGCAGCGAAGATCAGGGGATATCCGGGAACTTACTAAAAGTAAGTGATCATCAATGTAAAATTCCTATGGTTTCGGAGTTTGAATCGCTGAATGTGTCCGTAGCCGCAGGTATGGTTTTATACGAAGCCATGAAGCAGCGTCTACTGGCAAAATAAAGTCCCTTAATTACATCTTTTGCCAAGCAGTCTTACGATAATTTGCGAAGTAATGATAACAGATAAAACAGTTTCCTTAATTGAATGCCCACGTGATGCGATGCAGGGATGGCCGACATTAATTTCCACACAAGACAAGATCAGGTACATAAATCAGCTTTTAAAAGTTGGGTTTCATACCATTGATTTTGGAAGTTTTGTATCGCCGAAGGCTATTCCTCAAATGGCAGATACAAAGGAAGTGTTAGGGCAATTAGATCTTTCTGTAAGTGCAACAAAATTGTTGGCAATTGTAGCAAACTATCGTGGCGCTTTTGAGGCTGTCACACATGAAAATATTACGTATCTAGGTTACCCCTTTTCCATTTCTCCAACGTTTCAAAAACTAAATACTAATAGCACCATAGTTGAAGCATTTGATGTAGTTAAGCAAATTCAGGAATTATGTTTTAAACATGATAAAACCCTTGTTGTCTATTTATCGATGGCATTTGGAAATCCTTACAATGATTTATATGACGCCAACATAGTGATAGAATGGCTGAATAAGACAAAGAATCTTGGTGTAAAGATTATGTCAGTTGCTGACACTGTGGGTCTTGCTAAAGTTGAAGATGTGGAGCATTTATTAAAATTGGCGTTACAACACAGTAATGGTATTGAACTTGGTGTGCATCTGCATTCTTCACCACTTGACCAGCATCTAAAAATTGATGCAGCTTTCAATGCAGGTTGCCGGCGGTTTGATGGTGCGCTAAAAGGAATTGGTGGCTGCCCAATGGCAAACAATCCGTTGGTAGGTAATATTGATTCAATATTTATGGTTGACCATTTTAAAACACTTGCCGCATTAAATAATTATAACTTTGAAGCCTTACAGAGCGCACTTGTGATAGCTGATGAAATTTTTAACTAAATACCCGTATGATTATGAGGTTGATGCTTGATCTAAAAATCAATTCACCGGAAAAAAAGCTTCATTACTCCCAACAAATAGGTTTAATAGGATCATGTTTTAGCGAACAAATTGGCAGCAGATTAAAAGTCTTAAAGTTTACAGTGCTCCAAAATCCAAACGGTATTTTGTATGATCCATTGAGCATTAGCAGCAGCCTTATTTCTTACGTTGAAGACAAGCAATACCAACCCGAAGATCTTTTTTATCTCCATGAATTGTGGCATAGCTGGCAGCACCATTCTCTTTTTTCAGGCATTGATAAAAATGAAGTGCTTAATAATATCAACAGGTCTCAAACCAATGCGTATACTTTTTTTAAACAGGCTAACTGGCTCATTGTTACACTTGGTTCTGCCTATCATTATAAGTTAATAACCGAACAAGTAGATGTAGCCAATTGTCATAAAGCCTCTGCTGATGATTTTA
>JBDSRT010000352.1:0-12601 GCA_039929165.1 Ginsengibacter sp. | reverse complement strand
AATATCATCTTTAACTTTCTTCAAAGAATCTTTCATTTTTTGCATTTGTGTTTCTTTAAGAATTTGTAAAGAGTCTATTGTTTTTTGTGTTTCATCATACCTGTAACCACCGGATATGGTATCTCTTTCTGCCTTGTTATTATTGTGATTATCCCAGTCATTATCGTCTCTTGGCGTGCCATTGTCCCAATATTTGTCAGCACGTTTTCCATCAGGAGTATATAATCCGTCGGCCTTCATTAACAGATCCTGGCCATAATGATTTTCCCAGCCATCTACTTCATTATCATCCCAGTTATTATTATCCCAGTCCCAATCATTTCCATTCCATGGACCATTAAAATGGGCGTAATTTCTCCAGCCGAGCTTTTTATTAATGTTGATTACTTTTCCTTCAGGAACGGCAATGGTTATAATTACGTGTTGGTTCCTGAATTTATCCTGGCGGTTAATTGCTATTCCTTTATCAAGAAGCAAAAGAGAATCAACCTGGTTAATATTATACACAATTTTGTTAGCTAATGTATCTGCGTAACGTCTTGAGCGGCCGTTACACACTTTGATAAGCGTTACATTAAAGCTGTCATTTTTAGATTTTGTAACTCGTACTTTAAGATTGTTTACATAAGCCGTGTCTTCATCAAAATTTGCGAAAGGTTGAAAATCCAGAAACCTATTGCCTCTGTAATAGTCTGCCGTAGAATTGGTAGACACTTCAAGACGGCTCACATCGGGATAAGGCAATTGAACTGCTTCTTCACGAATAGTGTTTGTGCTTTTGAAATCTCTGCCTACCGATACTATCAGAGACACGAAACAAAATATACCTAATAACCATAGAGCAATAAAACTCCACCTCATCAGATTATTCTTACTTTTTATTTTGGCTATCCTGCGAATTATGAATGTGATAATACCTATCACAGGAATGCCTATAAAGAATAACAATGTACCCCAGGCATAAGCACTCTGCCAGCCATCATTGAACAGATAAGCTTTTAAAGGGAATAGCCCAATTGAAACTATTGCCAGAGAGAACAAAGCAAGTATAAGTGACAAGGCCACGCAACCAACAATAAAGTAGGCAAAAGCTTTGGCTATAAAAACTATCACATCTCCCAATGACCGGCCAGTTCGTTTGGCTGCATAACCAATTTCTGATCCCATTACTTTACTCCTTTCCACCGCAGTTGCACGTGCTTCTTTACCCATTTTACTCATACGTTGCTGTACATCTTTCATTTCTTCCATTACAGAATTCTTAATTGAATTCATATCTACTTTCTCACCTTTCATTTCCAGCTTTTCTGAAGTTGATTTGGCTTCAGGTATTACCATCCACAAAATGATGTAGATCAGCAATGTACCTGGGCTAAAAGAGAATGACAGAAAATGTGGAATCGTTAACGGGCCGAACTCTCCCCATCTGAATATGAAGGAAATAAAGGGTATCACGAACAGAATTCTAGGAATCCATGAACTGATATTAAAATAGCTGCCAATACCGCTACAAACTCCGGCGATTAACTTTTCATCAGGATTTCTAAATAACCTTTTACGAACGCCATTTTTTAAGTTGTTGCTACTTGGTACAAAAGCCCACAAAAGAATATATGCAAGAAAACCTATTCCTGAAAAGATAAATACGAGGCGTACGATAATAGGCTCTATACCAAAGTAAGCAGCTATACCACTGCACACACCGCCTATAATTTTGTTATTCGCATCCCTATACAGCTTTCTTGAAAATACATTTGGTGTAACCGGCCCCGTAAAAGGCCGAGATGGATCCGGCTCAACGTAATTGCTGTCACTATCCACATCAGCAAAGTCCTTCGGACGCCCCATGTTGTTTATAATTGCGTTTACATCCTCATCAGTAATGCAGGTAGTGCCTTTAGTTATCCTCTCCTGAAAGAGTTCTCCAATGCGGCTTTCAATGTCATTGATGATCTCATCACGGCCTTCCTCATTTGCAAAATACATTCTCAGGCTGTCAGTGTATTGTTTTAACAGCTCAAAAGCCGTTTCCTCAATCGGAACTACTCTTCCCTGGAAATTTATATTGATTACTTTTTTCATCACTGATCGTTTTTATTGGTTGTTGAAGTTGTATTGTGATTTATACCGTTTTCCCCTGTGATGGTTGCTACAGCATTTGCTAACTCTTCCCAGGTTGTCTCCAGCTCTTTATAAAAAGCTGCACCTTTCTCCGTTAGCAAAAAATATTTTCTTGGAGGGCCGCTATTACTTTCTACCCAACGGTAGGTTAAAAGTTCTGCGTTTTTTAATCTGGTGAGCAAGGGATATAATGTCCCTTCCAAAATGTTGAGATTTGCTGATTTCATCCGTTCAATAATATCTGAAGGATAAGCTTCTCCTAATTTTATTATTGAAAGAATGCAAAACTCTAGTACACCTTTGCGCATCTGGCTCGCTGTGTATTCAATATTCATAATCTATTTTTTTCATTGGTGTAAATATTTAAGCCGTTTGTAAAACAAAGATAGTATAGAAAATAATACTATGCAATACATAATACCAGTTTTTTAAAGGTAGCAGGTGGTATAAAATAATAGGTATTGCTTAATTATTGATTTTCAGCTCGTTAGCCAATTCCAAATATCTTGAATATCATTAAATATTTAAAGGCGGTAAAATGAAGTGAAGAGCGGTAGATATATAATTGTCTTATGAAAAGAGATTAAATATTACATAACTGCACACATAGGCAAGGGCAGTCATATAAACGAATTGAAATATTGGCCATTTCCAACGTTTGGTTTCACGTTTAACTATGGCTAAAGTGCTCATGCATTGCATAGCTAGAACATAAAAAACTAAAAGAGATAATCCAGTAGCCACAGTATAAACTTTACTTCCATTCGGCCGCTTAGCGGAAGACATTTTTTGGCGGAGCGTATTGCTGTTTTGATCATTCGTTTCACCAACGCTGTATAGAGTGGCCATTGTTCCTACAAATACCTCCCTTGCAGCAAACGACGTAATTAATGCAATACCTATCTTCCAATCGAAGCCTAAAGGTTGAATAGCCGGTTCAATAGCTTTACCTAAAATTCCGGCAAATGAATTTTCAAGCAGAGCCGTTTGCTTTTCTTTCTCAAGTAAACTTTGCGTTGAACGGTTAGATTGTTGTGCTTGACTATATTTATTATGCACAGCCTGCATTTGCTGTTTAGGTCCATAAGTGCTTAATACCCAAAGTAATAAACTGATCACCATGATTACCTTACCTGCATCAAACACAAAAACTTTAGCTTTTTCAACCATCGTAAAAAAAACGTTTTTCCACCTGGCGCCACGGTATACCGGTAACTCTAAGATGAAATAACTTTTTTCATTACTCTTTATAAAGTGTTTGAGAATAAATGCGGTTAACAGCGCCATCACTGTACCAAGCAGGTAAAGCGCTAACATTACTAACCCTTGCAAATTGAAAAATCCCAGGTATAGTTTCCGCGGAATAATGAGCGCAGTTAAAATTGTATATACAGGCAACCTGGCGCTACAACTCATTAATGGTGTACACAGAATTGTAAGTAATCTTTCCTTTTCATTTTCTATGCTACGTGCACTCATGATGGCCGGTACTGCACAGGCCAGGCCGCTGATCATAGGCATTACACTCTTGCCATTAAGACCAACTTTTCGCATTACCCTGTCAGTTAGAAAACTAATGCGGGCCATATATCCCGTGTCTTCAAGCAAGGTTATTAAGCCAAACAGGATCATAATTTGTGGAACAAAAACTAAGATGCCGCTTAGCCCTGCCAGAACCCCATTTATTAAAACGTCACTAAACCAAGATTGCTGCAGAACAGAGCCAACCCAAATTCCAATCTTGCTAAATAACCATTCAATGCCATCCATAGGGTATTGGGCTATCCAGAAAATACTTTGAAATAAAAGAAACAGCACCAGGAGTAAAATAGCATAACCCCAAAAGCGATGTAATAAAATATTATCTAGCTTTTCTGTTATAAATGCTTTTTGCAGTGGATCAGCTTCAATAACGTTTTGCTGCATGATGTGCTTTATGCGTGCATAGCGCATCATTATTTCTTCAGCCTGGGCTTTAGTCTGGTTAAACTGATACCGAGTTTTTATTTCTAAAAATTTTTGCTGTTCCTGAGCATCGATAGGAAAATATTCATAGTTGATCAGATGATGTAAAGCCCTGTAATTACTATCAATATCAAGTTGGCTGGCGGCGCTATCAATAGCATCACTAGCTATAGAATGTATATCAACAAAGTCCCGGGCAGGTGGTTTATATAAATTAACGGCAGCCTGTTCAAGCACTTTTTTTAACTGGGCTATACCTTTGTTCTTCCTTGGATTAATTGACACAATCGGCACGCCCAATTCCCTTTCCAATCCATCAAAATCTATTTGGATATTTTTCTTTTTGGCAATGTCCAGCATCGTAAAAGCAACCACTACCGGAATTTTCAAATCTATGATCTGCGAGCAAAACAATAAATTTCTTTTAAGATTCGAAGCATCTGCAACTAGTAAGATTACATCTGGTTTAATGTCTGCATCCTGGTTAAGTAAGACACGATAGGTTACCCACTCGTCGTGCCTTTTCGGATATAGACTATATGTTCCAGGCAAGTCAATAACGTTGGCAAAAATATTTGAAGTAAGCGGCGTAGTACCCGTTTTTTTATCAACGGTAACACCGGGAAAATTGCCAACTTTTTGATTAAGCCCTGTGAGATTATTAAAAAGTGAGGTTTTACCACTGTTGGGGTTCCCAACTAAAGCTATGTTTAAAGATTTATGCAACACTAAAAGTGGGCAAATTTAAAACTTATACCAGTGTCTCTTTTACGATTTAGGAAACATGATACGCAAACGACACGTGGCTGGTTATGAAACTCTTAATTTTGTTTATCAATCAACATTTCATGAAATCATTGTTTGTCTGCCTTTTATTTTATTGCGCCACTGGTTATGGTCAAAAGTTAAAGAAGGCTGATAAGGTTACACTTAATCGTCTTATTACTCATGTTAATTATTTAAGCAGCGATAAACTTAATGGCAGACGCACAGGCACTGAAGGTGAAGTTTTAGCTTATACGTATTTAGCAGACCAGTTTAAATCGCTAGGACTTAGGCCTAAAGGGGATTCCTCTTCTTATTTGCAACATTTTACTATTGATGAAGGCAGAGCTATTAACCCAGAAAGTTTTTTAAGTGTAAACGGCAGTAACCTAAAACTGTACGATGATTATTTTCCTTTCAGCTTCAGCGGCAATAAAGCCGTAGAAGCTACGCCTGTTATTGTTTTACAGGAAATAGGCCAGCCCTGGTTTTGGGATTTAAAGTCTACTTATGATAGTGCCTTTACTAATCCGCATTATGACATTTATGATGCAGTAATTAAGCAAACAGAAGATGTGATCAGCAAAGGGGCTTCTTCATTATTTGTATATAATTCTAACCCGGAGGCAAGTGATTTCGAATACGAAGCGCAACTTAAAGAAGCGCCTGTATCTATCCCTGTTGTCTATATTAAACAGGAGGCCTTCAAAAAGTTTTTAAACGATCCAGCGGCCACAATTGATCTTAAGTTAAATATTGACATCGGTCCTAAAACCAGGAAGGCAACAAACGTTATTGGCTTTATAGATAACAAAGCTGACAATACGATAATTATTGGCGCACATTATGATCATCTTGGTCACGGAGAAGATGGAAACAGTTTATCCAAAGACACCGCAATTTTTAATGGCGCAGATGACAACGCAAGCGGAACCGCCGCTGTTATAGAATTAGCGAGGCTTCTTACCAAAACTGATCGAAAAAACAATTATCTCTTTATCTTTTTTGCTGCAGAAGAACTTGGTCTTCTGGGTTCAAAATATTTTACGGAACATTCTCCTGTAGACATATCCAGCGTTAATTATATGATTAACCTGGATATGGTTGGTAGACTTAATCCGTCAACGAAAGCCCTTACACTTGGTGGAGTTGGTACTTCCCCTTCCTGGGCTTCAATTAGTAAACTTTCCGGAAATGAGTTTACCGTAAAATTTGATTCAGCAGGCGTTGGCCCCAGTGATCATACATCTTTCTACCAGAAAGAAATTCCTGTCCTGTTTTTTTTTACTGGTTCACATGCTGATTATCATAAACCCTCTGATGATGCTGATAAATTGAATCTTGCCGGCACTGTATCAATCATCAATTATGTTAAGCGGATTATTGAAGCAGAAAACAAAGCAGGCAAGATCGCCTTTACAAAAACGGCTGAGCCGCCAATGGATGGTATGCGTTTTTCTGTAACACTTGGTATAATGCCGGATTATTCATTTACAGGTGAGGGTGTAAAGGTAGAAGCCGTGTCTAAAGACCGTCCGGCATACAAAGCAGGTATAGTTACCGGTGATATTATTATAAAACTGGGCGACAATAACTGTAAGGATATTTATGCTTACATGAAAGCTTTAAACTCATTTAAAAAAGGCGACACGACTATTGTAATCATTAAAAGAAATAATGAAGATCAAACACTGACCGTAACTTTCTAAAAGCAGTTTTACTTTTTATATTTCATGAAACTTAAGATTGATAACGATAGCCTGATAGAAGGATTTTTTGAAGATTCAAAATTGATGGGCATTGTTGCTCCAATTAAAGATTACCGTTTTTGTTGGTTCCTAAACCGAATATTACAAATCGATTTCAGGTTAAATAATAATATTGAAATAGAGCTTGTTAAAAAGAAAAGGCGGTATTTTTTTTCTGTATTTGAATACACAGAAAAAGGCACAACTAAAACACATTATTTATACAATAATCAATTTGACGGGGAATATTTATTACCGGAATTTAGGCATCTTGATTTTCTCTGGCTTATAAAAGATGAGAACATGCGGGAGGAAGAATTTCCCTTTCTATTGAACTCCATACGAACAATCCCTGCTGTGCAGTTAATCACAGAAATGACCAATGAAAAGATCAGGAATAAACAACATTTAATCTTTTAAATTATAACATTATGTGGCAGGAAAAAGACAATCAATTATATCGCTCTTTTGAATTTAAAGATTTTAAAGAAGCCTTTAGTTTTATGACTGCCGTCGCATTGTCAGCAGAAAAAATGAATCATCACCCAACTTGGCAGAATACCTATAACATAGTGCAGATTTGGCTAAACACTCACGATAAGGGTGATATTGTTACTGACAAAGATCATAGGTTATCCAGGTTAATTGACGAAGCTTTTGGCTAAAGTAAACTAAGTATTTAAAACCGTTATTTGTTTTAATGTCTGCTCTTTCATGCGGCCGATTGGCTGCAAAAACTCTTCAAGTTCATTTAGTTTAAAAAGTTCTTCAAGTTCCTGTTGCCCTTCTTTGGCAACGGATATTAGCAACCCACCGCTGGTTTGCGGATCGGCTAACAAGGCTTTAACTTCTTCTTTGTCAAGCTTATTATCTATAAAAATTTTTTCACCATAGCTTTCCCAATTCCTGTTTGTACCACCGGGCACGCTTTTTTGCGAAATGTAATTTTTTAAGTTTTTGGTCAATAACGGAATGCTGTTGTAAAATAATTCTGCACTCAGATGGCTGCCTTCACACATTTCAGTTAAATGGCCTAACAAGCCAAAGCCGGTAACATCAGTAACTGCATGCACTAAAGACATATTGCCGACCTGTTCACCGATTTTATTCAATTTTTTCATTTGATCAGCTGCAAGTGCTTTGTCTTCAGCAGATAAAATGCCTTTCTTTTCAGCCGTAGTTAAAATGCCTACGCCGAGTTTTTTAGTTAGATATAAAACATCACAGGCTTTGGCTGTATTGTTTTGTTTAATAGAAGAAATCTTTACCAGTCCGTTTACTGCAAGACCAAAAATCGGTTCAGGAGAATCAATGCTGTGGCCCCCGGCTAGTGAAATCCCGGCTTCATCGCAAGTACTGCGGGCACCTTCAATAACCAGCTGGGCAACTTCTGCAGGCAGCACATTTATTGGCCACCCAAGAATAGCGATGGCCAGCACAGGTCTGCCACCCATAGCATAAACATCGCTTATAGCATTAGCACTCGCTATCTTTCCAAACTCAAAAGGATCATCTACAATTGGCATAAAAAAATCTGTAGTAGAAATCAAGGCAGTTCCATTGCCAAGATCGTAAACTGCCGCATCATCTTTACTGCTGTTGCCTACCAAAAGATTTTTATTATCAGGTCTTGAAAAATTACTTTTCAGAATCCTATCAAGCACCTGCGGCGATATTTTACAACCACAGCCGGCGCCATGCGAATAACCGGTAAGTTTTATCTCCATGTATTTACTATTAATTTTTAGGCCTCCGTTTTAAGATAACGGCTGAGTTTTTTTGCAAATCACCGGCAAATCTTATTTCATATCTGTCATCGCCATCCTGCAAAATCAAAAGCCCTGTATTAGGTGGGATAGCACCCAAATTTTCTGCATACATAATAAGTTGCAGAGAGTCTCCAAGATCCTGTGATGGATAAATTGTTTTTGTGATAGCCGTGGTTGATAAGCCTTGTCTGGCAATAATAACTGTACCATTTAAGACCACACTTACTGTATCTCCGTCTACATCTCCGTTATCATAAAGACTGATCACAAGGCTATCACTTTTAAAACTCAGATTCCTGATATTTTCAATTTGTCTTTTAGCCAATTGTTCAGCCGCTGGCCTTAGCAAAAATTGTTGACTTGTTTTTGCAAGTTCATTTGCCGTGTCTTTTCTTTGTTGATCTGTCTTAAACGATGATTTTTTTTGCACCGCATTTCTTTTGCTCTTGGTTGATACCATGTTATTATTAGAGTCAACTAGTCTTCTTTCAGTTTGAGACTGTACCGTTTTATTCTTTAATTTTTTCTCTTCGTTAAGTGCTACGTCATTATACATGTCCGGGTCAGAAGTTTTTAAAATTTCGTTCGCTTTTTCAACTGCTTTTGTAACGGAAACCTGGGGTTTATTTTCTGGTAAAAAGGATAGAGTTTTTTCAAGATTTAAATCTTTTACTTTAGCAATAACCTTCGAACTATCAAGATATTTTTGCTTTGTAAGGTTTATAGTTCCAGTTAGAGCCTGGTAGTCTTTCGTTTTGTTTGTACCCCACACACCGGACAAATTTTTTGACGTGTCTGTTTCATGATAAGTCATACTTATAGAAACTTTCACTCCCTTTGGTGGCGGCAGAGAAAAATTATTGTAGATCATAGACTCGTCTTCTGCAAAAATATGATCAGGTTCCTGCCTAATTTTCATCGTTTTTACAGCAAGATTTTTAAAAGAATCTACAACAATTGTTACATGTGAATAACCAACTAGTTTTTGTTTGTTATTAGAAATAGCCAGCTCATAGGGCAGATATTCCCTTGTTGTATCGTTATATAAAAATCCTTTCCATAAGCCGGCGATATCCTGGCAAAACATCTGCAAAGGCAAAAGCAATAGTAAGATCAAAGTCTTCATAACGCTAGCTTTTTAAAGTTTTCTTCCGTGATAGTTTCACAGGGAATTTTATAAATATTTTGAGGAAGCGTTTTGCGATTTTGTAACCCTTTACCATACCATTTATCGTAGTAGTTTAAAAGAATTCTAAAACTTTCTGTAACGTTATCCTGGAACAAAAAGTTTATAGCAAGTTTTGTCTCGAGGCCTCCAAGCCTGTTACTGATTCTACTGATACAGCTTGCCAATTCATCTGCTGAATGACTGCCGTAAGTTTGAATTATATTTTTGAGTCGTTCTTCAAAGGGAATGTCTAAAAAATATAAAGGACTTTGCCGCATATTTTCAAAAATAGCCAATGGAATAATTACTTTGCCGATGCGCTGGCTTTCATCTTCAACCCAAATGCACCTGTTAATACCGTTTTTTGTGATTTCATGAATAGCAGCAGCTATTGCATTTTCAAACATTTCCTGACTGGGTTGTTCTTGAATGCCTAAAGCACCAAAAGCTGATCCTTTATGATTAGCAAGGTTTTCAAGATTAAGCACTGCTTCATCATTGATTTGCATGTACTGTAACAATTCTGTTTTACCTGAACCCGTAAAGCCGCCCAAAACTTTAAAGGATAAAGGCTGGGTAAGCATTTTTAAAACCCAGGCTCTGTAAGATTTATAACCACCGGAAAGTGTAAACACAACAAAGCCATACAGATCTAATAACCATGCAACAGCTGCACTTCGCATACCGCCCCGCCAACAGTGTAAATAGATGCTGATGTTTGTTTTACTGCCAGTAAGCTTAGTGTTGTATTGGGCAACGGCAGCTTCAACTTCTTCAACAACCTTTTTCATTTTTAGTCCATAAAAATCAAGACCGATTTTAATAGCAGCTTGCCTGCTTTGCTGTTTATATGCAGTGCCAACTATTTTCCTTTCTTCATCTGAAAAAAGAGGGATACTTATCGCACCAGGCATGTGCGCATGGGAAAATTCTGAAGGGCTTCTAACATCAATAATAATGTGCGGCTTGTTGTTGTCAAAAACAAATTCATCTACAGGAATATTTTTTACCGCCATAACTATTACCAAAATCTATTAAACAAAAAAGCCACCCGGCATTCGGTGGCTCATTTATATATTATTTTAATGCTTTATTACCCATTCATTGAAGTTAAAAACTCCATATTATCCTTTGTGCCTTTCATATTTTTCATAAGTACAGTAAGCGCTTCTTCCGGGTTCATATCTGACATGTGATTTCGCAATACCCACATGCGCTGTAAAACATCTTTGTCAAGTAGAAGATCATCTCTTCTTGTAGAAGAAGAAATAATATCAATCGCCGGGAATATACGCCTGTTAGATAATCTTCTGTCAAGCTGCAATTCCATGTTACCTGTTCCTTTAAATTCTTCAAAGATCACTTCGTCCATCTTGCTGCCGGTATCAACCAGGGCTGTGGCAATTATGGTTAGAGATCCTCCAAATTCGATCTTTCTTGCAGCACCAAAAAATTGTTTTGGCTTCTGCATAGCATTTGCTTCAACACCACCTGATAAAACTTTTCCGCTTGCTGGCGCCACGGTGTTATGAGCTCTTGCCAAACGTGTAATACTATCAAGTAAGATAACAACATCATGTCCGCATTCAACCAGGCGTTTAGCTTTTTGAAGGGCCATGGTACTAACTTTTACGTGTTTTTCCGCAGGCTCATCAAAGGTTGATGCGATAACTTCAGCTTTAACACTGCGTTCCATATCAGTAACCTCCTCAGGTCTTTCATCAACTAACACAATCATTAAGTAACACTCGGGATGATTAGCAGCAATTGCATTAGCAATTTCCTTTAGAAGCATTGTTTTACCAGTCTTTGGCTGCGCAACGATCAATCCACGCTGACCTTTACCGATCGGGGTAAAGAGATCCATAATTCTCGTTGATAGATTAGTCGGCGCTGTACACAAATCCAGCTTTTCAAAAGGGAAAAGCGGTGTGAGGTAATCAAAAGGGACTCTATCTCTTACTTCATCAGGACCTTTGCCATTGATTGATTCAACTTTTAAAAGCGCAAAATATTTTTCACCTTCTTTCGGCGGCCGTACAGAACCATAAACTGTGTCACCGGTTTTTAAACCAAATAACTTTATTTGAGAGGGTGATACATAAATATCATCAGGAGAAGACAAATAATTATAATCGCTGCTTCTTAAAAAGCCGTAACCATCAGGCATCATTTCCAGTACGCCTTCACCTAAAATAATACCGTCAAACTCAATATTAAAAGACGGCTCTTTGCGTTGTGGAAAGGGTTTCGGTGCGGGCGCCGACGTGCCATTCATTGGTGTTTCTGCAACTTGTGGCTCATCATTCAAAAGCTCGATGAGAGCAGGGGCAATAGCCGTCATTTCATTGTGTGACGCCTTAAGATCTTCTTCAAAACTTTCTTCATCGATATTATCATCTCCTTTTGGGGAATTGTCTTCAATTACCTCTTCTCTTTTATCAGGAAGTTTTTTAAATACTTTTTTCTTCTCCAGTAAAGGCTCCGGCCGTTTACTACGATCGATTTTTATTTTATCATCAGCAACATCAGTTTTAGGTATTTCCTGCGTCGCCGCTTCTGCGGTTGTTTTTCCAATACGTCTACGTTTTGGTTTTTCTTCGTCGGTACCTGCTACTTCAGGGTTATTCATAATAGCTTGTTTATCCAAAATCCGATAGATTAATTCCTGCTTATCAAGTTTTTTGGAGTTGGAAATGTTTTGTTGAATTGCTATATCCTGCAACTCAGGAACGAGCATGTCGTTCAGTTGTAAAATGTCGTACATAAAAGACTTGTAGATTATAAACTCGAAACAATCTTAAAAATTGTAAACTCTGATTTTGGTGATTTTATTTGAGAACGGATTCGTGTGAAACGGGTAAACTTAGAGCATATAGGAGAAACCCTTCAGCATTTTCCTACGCAATAATACATCAAATACTGAAATTTTAAAAATAATTATCATAATCAGTGCATTTTATTAAAAATCTGCTGTTATCAAACTATGCGTTACTTCACAAACAGAATAAGTTAAGCTATCTTGTATATTTGGGCGGCTAATAAATTTGTGATGAAAATAAAAC